>NZ_JAKMQK010000013.1:0-59285 GCF_025771545.1 Campylobacter sp. IFREMER_LSEM_CL908 | reverse complement strand
TAAACCCTTAATGGGTTTAGTTTGAGTGATATAAGATTTAAGTGTTAAGATGATAGCTTATAATCAAATTATCTGAAAAATCATACCCATTACAATCATAACTTCAACAAATACTTCAAAAAAATATACAAAAAATAAATATAATTAATATCATTATAAATAAAATTATCCATAAAATATCCACTATTTAGAAAATGAATATCAATACTTTATATTATTTTATATATTTTTATTAAAATTAGAAAAAATTGGAAAATTTTATGAAACTTTTATAAAAAATTGTTATATAATACCTATTAAGTTCATAAACGAAACTTAAATAAAACCCACAAGGAGTACATCATGGGAACAAGAAAAGAACACGACTTTATTGGTGAGTTAGAAATTTCTGATGAAGTTTATTATGGAGTGCAAACTTTTAGAGCACTAGAAAACTTCAATATGAGTGGTAGAAGACTACAAGATTATCCTTATTTTGTAAAAGCTTTTGCTCAAGTTAAAAAAGCAGCTGCTCTAGCTAACAAAGAAGTTGGAGTTCTTGATGCAGATAAAGCTGATGCTATTGCTAAAGCTTGCGATAGATTGATTGCTGGTGAATTTTTAGATCAATTTGTTGTGGATATGATCCAAGGTGGTGCTGGTACTAGCACAAATATGAACACTAACGAAGTTATCACAAATATTGCTCTTGAAAGTATGGGTCATAAAAAAGGAGAATATCAATACCTTCACCCAAATGATCATACAAATTTAGGTCAATCTACAAACGATACCTATCCAAGCTCAATCAAAGTAGCAACCTATGCAAAACTTAGTGATCTTTTAAAAGCTATGGAAGGTTTAAAAGCTGAATTAGAAGCTAAAGCTAAAGAATACAAAGATATCATCAAAATGGGTAGAACAGAACTTGAAGATGCGGTTCCTACAACCTTAGGAAACACTTTCAATGCTTTTGCTAGCTATATTAAAAGTGATATTGAAAAGATCACAGCAGCTCGTGAATCAATGAGCTATTTAAATTTAGGTGCTACAGCTATTGGAACAGGAATTAACTGCCACCCTGATTATAAATTTGTGGTTGAAAAAAAATTAAAAGAAATCACTGGTGTTGATTTTAAACCTGCTGAAGACTTCATTGCAGCTACTCAAGATACAGCTGATTTTGTACATGTAAGTGGCGCATTAAAAACTGCAGCTGTAAGATTATCTAAAATCGCAAATGATTTAAGGTTGATGAATTCAGGTCCAAGATGCGGTCTAGCTGAAATTAGTTTACCTGCTATGCAACCAGGTAGTTCTATTATGCCAGGTAAAGTAAACCCTGTAATTTGTGAAGCAGTTGGCGAAGCTTGCTATGAAGTTATAGGTAATGATGTTACTATTATGCTTTGCTCTGAAAGAGGTGAATTTGAACTTAATGCTTTTGAGCCAGGCATTGCTTATGGGTTATTTAACTCGATCGTATTGCTTGAAAATGCAATGAAAACTTTAGCTGAAAAAGCTATTAAAGGATTAAAAGCAAATCCTGAAAACTGCAAAAAACTTGTATTAAATTCAATCGGAATCGTGACTGCATTTAATCCTGTTTTAGGTTATGAAAAATCTGCAAGTATTGCAAAAGAAGCTCTAGAAACTGGAAAAGCAGTAGGTGATATTTGTCTTGAAAGAGGCTATTTACCAAAAGAAAAAATTGATGAGATTTTAACACCAGAAAATATGTTAAATCCTCATATGACAGAAAAAAGAAAAGCTTAATAACTTAGGAGTTTAATCATGGATATTATGATTATTTTACAACTTGTTGTCTTCCTTGGGGCAATATTCATAGGTATCCGCCTTGGAGGCATAGCAATAGGCTATGCCGGAGGTTTGGGTGTTGTTATTTTAGGTCTTGTTTTAGGCATGAAGCCAGGTAATATTCCTTGGGATGTTATTTTAATCATCGCTGCTGCTATTGCTGCGATTTCTGCAATGCAACAAGCAGGTGGCTTAGACTACATGGTAAAAGTTACTGAAAGAATTTTGCGTAAACACCCAAAATTCATTAATTATCTTGCACCAGCTTGTGGTTGGTTACTTACTATTTTAGCAGGTACTGGTAATGCAGTATTTTCATTAATGCCTGTTGTTATTGATGTTGCAAAATCTCAAAATATTAAGCCATCAGCTCCACTTTCATTAATGGTTGTTGCTTCACAAATTGGTATTACAGCTTCTCCAGTTAGTGCTGCTGTTGTTTATATGACTGGTGTATTAGAGCCACTTGGCTGGAACTATCCTGCATTAATTGGAATTTGGATTGTAACTACTTTTGCTGCTTGTATGATTACAGCTTTTATTGTAAGTTTAATTACTCCAATGGATCTTAGCAAAGACCCTGTATATCAAGAACGCTTAAAAGCTGGTCTTGTAAAAAGCGCTTCAGATGTTTTACATAGTGAAGATAAACCGGGTGCAAAACTTTCAGTTGCTATATTTTTATTTACGGTATTAGCAGTTGTTCTTTATGCTACTGCAATTTCTAATAATATTAAATGGATTGATCCTGTAGTTATCCCAAGAGATGCTGCAATTATGAGCTTTTTATTAACTGCTGCAACTTTAATTACATTCTTATGTAAAGTTGAACCTGCAAAAATTTTAGATACAAGTGTATTTAAATCAGGTATGACAGCTTGTGTATGTGTATTTGGTGTTGCTTGGCTTGGAAATACTTTCGTTGCAGGCCATGAAGCAGGTATTAAAGAAGTAGCGGGTGAATGGGTTAAACAAACTCCTGCTATGCTTGCAGTTGCTTTCTTCTTTGCTAGTATGCTTTTATACTCTCAAGCAGCTACTGCAAAAGCTATTGTTCCAGTTATCGTTGCTGCATTAGGAATTTCAGCTACAAATCCTGCAGATTCTTATATGCTAGTTGCTTGTTTTGCTGCTGTTTCAGCACTTTTTGTACTTCCAACCTATCCTACTTTATTAGGTGCAGTTCAAATGGATGATACAGGTACAACAAGAATTGGAAAATTTATATTTAATCACGCATTCTTTATCCCGGGTGTATTAGCTATTGCTATTGCTGTTTCATTAGGATTTTTAGCAGTAGGAATGCTTTAATGCTCTTACTTTCCGCTTTTAGCGGAAAGTTTTCTTCTTTTACTTATTAACTAATTTTAAGTAGAATATTTTTTTAATTTTTAAAGAAATAAAATGGCAAAATTATCTTTAGATAGAAATAATATAAGAATCTTATTTATAGGTTATATACTTATAGCTCTTTTTGGCACTTTCATCCTTATGCTTCCCATTATGCACACTAAACCAATATCTTTTTTAGATGCATTTTTTACCAGTGCTTCAGCTGTAAGTATGACAGGACTCATTGTGCTAAATACTTCATTAGATTTTAGTTTTTATGGACAGCTTGTTATTTTACTACTTATCCAAATAGGTGGTTTAGGTTATATGAGTATAGCCATGGCTTTATATATTTTAGTACGGAAAAAGATGAGTTTTGGAGAAAAAAATCTTTTAAGAGAATCCTTAATTTATCCTGGTGCTGATGGGCTTGTAGGATTTTTGAAAAAGGTTTTATTTTTTGTATTTGCTATTGAAATTGTTGGTGCTGTTTTATTATTTTTAAGATTTAAATTAGATATGAATTTAACTGATGCTCTATGGGCTAGTATTTTTCACTCCATTTCTGCTTTTAATAATGCAGGTTTTAGCATATTTGAAAGTGGTTTAATGCCTTATAGGGATGATTTTTGGATTAACTTTATCATTACCTCTTTGATTATTATTGGCGGTTTGGGCTATTTTGTATTACTAGAATTATACTTTTTTTCAAAAAAACGCTTTGCTAGTCTAAGTCTGCATACAAAGCTTGTTTTAATCTCCACTATTATACTAATCATTTTTGCAAGTTTGATTGTGTTTTTATTTGAATATCATAACCCAAAAAGCATAGGAGAATTTTCTCTTTTTGATAAAATTATGAGTGCATATTTTACAGCGGTAAATTACCGAACTGCAGGATTTAATACTCTTGATCTTAGCACCTTTAAGGATGCAAGCTTATTTTTTGGATCTTTGTTTATGATTGTAGGTGGTGCACCAGGTGGAACTGCAGGGGGCATTAAAGTAACTACTATTGCAGTATTATTAATTTATGCATATTGGAGTATTAAAGATAGTAATGCAAGAATTTTTAACTTTGAAATTCCAAGCGAAACTATTAATAAAGCTTTCATTATAGCAGTAAGTTCAATTGTTTATATTATTACCTGCGTGTTACTTTTATCTTTGATTGAAGATGATAAAAGTTTTTTACCTTTGCTTTTTGAAACAAGTTCAGCATTTGCCACAGTAGGTGTTTCAGTTGGCGATGGTGGGACCTTATCACTTAGTGCGCTTTTTAGCTCCGAAAGCAAACTTATTGTTATTTTACTAATGCTTAGCGGTAGAGTGGGTGTGCTTGCGTTTTTATTTAGTATATTTTTTAAAGAAAAAGAAAAATATTTAAATTACCCAAAAGGAAAAATCATACTATGAAAAAAGAAACTTATGGTATTATAGGACTTGGAAGATTTGGCTCTGTTTTAGCAAAAGAACTTATTGACCAAGGCAAAAGAGTTATTGTTTCAGATATTGATGAAGAAGCTGTTAAAGAGTTGCAAGATCATGCAGATTTTGCTTATATCTTAGATTCTACTCACACTATAGCTTTGAAAGAAGCGGGCTATTCAAATGCTGATGTTGTCATACTTAGTATAGGTGAAAATCTAGAATCAAGCATACTTACCTTCATGGCCTTAAAAGAAATAGGGGTAAAAAATATCATAGCTAAAGCAAATTCTTCTACACATGGACAAATTCTTTCAAAACTTGGAGTTAATAAAGTCATCTATCCTGAAAAAGAATCTGCAAAGCGTTTGGCTAAAATTCTTATCACTAATCCAAATTTTGAAATCATAGATCTTTCAGCCAACACCATAAAGGTAGCAAAACTTTTAATCGATGAGAATTTAGCGGGGAAAACTTTGCAATCCATTGGACAAAATTTAAAAGTCATTGCACACAAACAACATGATACTTGGAGCATTATGCCAAATCTAGAAAATACCGCTTATTTAAACGATATATTAATGCTACTTGGCACTCAAGAAGAACTTAATCAATATGATTATTGAAGATTTTAAATGCTACTTTTACTTTGCACTATCAATATGATAAATCTAGAAAAGAAATTCTAACGCACGGCTACACAGACCCGATCCATATTCTAGGTCACTAAATTTTTAATGTCCTTGTAAAATAAGGACATTACAATAAATTAAATATAATCAAAAAACTATACTTATAAGCATTCTTGAAAGCTAACTTAGAAAATATAAAAATAAATATAACATTAAAGAGATATTTTAAGTGGTGTCAAGGGGGAGACTTGAACTCCCGACCTCCGGCTTATGAGACCAGCGCTCTAGCCAGCTGAGCTACCCTGACATAAAAAGAAGTTAAAATTATACTTTATTTTGCTTAACATTTTATAAAATACTTATTTTATAAATTTTATATATTTTTTAACTTTTTTGTGCTAAAAATATGAAATTATATTTAAAAAGGATTTTAATGCAAATTAGCTCAAGTTATGGCGGTGCCTTTTATACGCAAAATCCTTATCAAAACAAAGACAAAGAACAAACAAAAGAAAATATTTCTGAAAAAGAAAACCCACAGCAAACAAAAGAAAATAAAAACGATCAAGAAAAAGATGAAAAAACTCAAAAAGTTAATGGTAAAGACTTAAGTAATGAAGAAATAAAACAGGTACGAGAGCTTGAAAAAATCGACAGAGAAGTAAGGGCTCATGAAGCAGCCCACCAAGCAGCAGGTGGAGCCTTAGCAGGAGCTGCAAGTTTTGGCTATACAAGAGGTCCTGATAATAAAATGTATGCAGTTGAAGGAGAAGTGCCTATAAGAATGCAAAAAGGCAATACTCCTGAAGAAACTATAGCCAATGCTATGCAAGTAATTGCTGCAGCTATGGCACCAGCTGATCCTAGTCCCCAAGATTATAAAGTAGCAGCTAATGCAATGCAAATGCAAAATGATGCGCGCACCGAGCAAGCTAAAATAAAAGCAGAAGAATCAAAGACTCAAAATGATAAAAATAAAGACGAAGACGATAAAAAAGCAAATCCAAATTCTAAAGCCATAAAATCATACACACAAAATTCATCACAAGATTACATAGGAAGTCAGTATAATAAAAGTGCATAGTGGCAGAGAGGAAGGGATTCGAACCCTCGGTGAGTTACCCCACACACGCGTTCCAGGCGTGCTCCTTCGACCACTCGGACACCTCTCTAAAAATGAAAATTATAACTTATTTTTTTAAATTTATACTAAAAAAGGGATTTTATGAAGCTTTTTTACTCTTGTTTTTATCTTTTTATTTTACTTTTTTTAAGTGCTTGTTCAAATCATGCTAATGTTAATTTATCTTATGAAAAAGCCTTTATAAACAAACAATGTGATGAAAATACTTTAACTTTAAAAAATGCAGACAAAGACACTATATACACAGGGTTAAATTTAGCCTCTTTAGCAAGAGTTTGTAAAGATTATGAAAAAAGTAATGCTTTTTTTGATAAAGCAGAAGAGGCTTACAAATATGATGTAGATTTACAAAACGGGCTTCAGAAAGCCACAAGAAATTTTAGCGAAATTTTACTTAATGACACCATCAATGATTATCAAGGTTATTTTTACGAAAGGATTATGCTAAATACCTACAAAGGTTTAAATTATATGAGCTTGGGAGATTTTAAAAATGCAAGAGTAGAGTTTAACAGAGCTTTATACAGACAAGATAGAATGAAAGAATATTTTTATGATTATATACAAAAAGCTCAAGAAGAATACCAAAAAGAGCTTCAAAAAGATAAAAAAACATATGCGAGTTTTAAGCAAAATTTAAACCCTATCTATAAACAATATGACAATCTTCTTAGCACATTTAACGCAAATAAAAATTATACTAATATCTATGCTAGTTATCTTAGTGCTTTATTTTTCTTTTTTGATAAAGATTATATTAAAGCTTATGATCTTTTAAAAGAAGTAGCATTAAGCGATGTAAAAAACAAACAACTTCAAAAACAATTTCAAGTATTTGAAAAATTCACTCATTTAAAAACATCCTTCCCTCAACAAAAATATATTTTTATCATTTATGAAGATGGTTTTAGTGCTACAAAAGAAGAATTTGATCTTACCCTGCCATTTGTTTTTAATGATAATCTTGCAAATATTAGTGTAGCTTTTGCTTATTTAAAATCAAGAAATGCTTCTTATAAATTCTTGCAAAGTCAAGATGAAAAAACACAAAATTTAATTTATTTTGATGATATTATAGCAAGTGAATTTAAAACTCTTTTACCCTCTATGGTGATGAAAACCCTAGCCTCAAGCGCTCTTAAAACTTCAATTAATTTAGCCATAGCTAATAATGATTCTAGTGGCTTTTTATCATTTATTAGCACTGTTAGCACTGCTTTAATCAATAAAGCAGATCTTAGAATGTGGCAAGCTTTACCAAAAAGTGCTAGTATTTTAATGCTAAAAAATGAAGGTTTAGTTAAAATTTATAATGATAAAGAAAAAATAATCTTTGAAGATGAGCTGGAAAAAGATAAAAATTATATTGTGCTTATAAGATCTTTTGTGCCAAATTCAAATATTATTTACAAAATTAAAGAAAAATAAGGAGATAAAATGAAAAAAAGTTTATTTTTTATGGTTTTTGCGCTTTTGATTTTCAGCGCTTGTTCTTCACAACCAAAATATACTGATGGTAAAGCTTCGCAAAAAGTTCAAGGAAACGCACTTACTTTAGGACTTGATAGAGAAGATTTTGAAAAAACTGCTGAAGATATGATACAAAGCTTGCTTAGTGATCCTGCTTTTGCAAATTTAAATAGCTCTAATAGAAAAGTTATTGCCATAGGAAAAATCATCAATGACACCCCGCAAAGAATAGACACAGATAAACTCACTTCGAAAATTACCATAGCATTAAGAAAATCTGGTAAATTTATATTAACAACCGCTGTAGCAGCAGGTGGAGCAAAAGATAGTTTATCTCATGATGTAAGAGATTTAAGAGACAATGAAGAATTTAATCAAAATTCCATAGCTAAAAAAGGCACACTTTTGGCCCCAAATTTCTCACTTTCTGGTAAAATCAGACAAGATACCGTTAAACTTTATAATGGCAAAATCCAAACTGAATATTTTTTCCATTTAATTCTTACAGATTTAACTAGCGGTTTAGCTTTTTGGGAAGATGAAAAAACTATTGATAAAACAGGCAAAAGCAAGAGTGTAACATGGTAAAAAAACTACTAATTCTTTTTTTCACTCTTGTTTATTTTTGTCAAGCACAAAGCGCTTTAAACAAAGAAAGTTATGGTGAGGGTTTTGGAAATACAAGAAGTGAAGCAATAAAAAATGCCATCAATGAAGCTCTTGGGAAAATGGAGGGCTTAAAACAAGTTAAGCTTAAAAAATTCGAATTTAGCTTTAATGGAAATTTCAATATAGGTTATGATGAAGAAATAGACTTAGTTAGCAATGGAGTTTTTAATAGCTATGATATTAAATCTTTAACTCAAACAAATCAAAATGAATTCCATGCAAAAGTTGTGATTTACAAAAAACTTTATAGTGAAAAAAATCTTGAAGATAAAAGTTCGCTAATTATCATCAATAAAGTTAAAGATGAACTTTCGGCTAAATTTGAACAAGAGCTTTTAAGCGTTTTGCTCCAAAGTAAAAAATTTAGAATTTTAGATAGAGCAAATCTTGATCTTTATAATCAAGAAAAATCTTTACTTATAAAAAATGCAAGCGATGATGAACTTGTTAAGCTTTATAATGTTTTAGGGGCTGATTTTTTACTTATTTTAAACCCTAAAATAACACAAACACAAAATGAAATTAACACTCAAACTTATAATATTAACATTGATTATCGTTTGATAGAATTTGCTACAACTCAAATCAAAGCTTCCAATACCCTAGAATTTAAAATGAGTTCTACAAGCAAATCAAGCAAACAAAAAGCCCTTAGAGGTATAGCTACAAAAATTACCGAAGATATTTTTAAACATTCTAAAGACAATGACAAAGAAGAAGAAATAGAACATGGTTTGGATGCAAACTATCAAATCAACAATGAAGGTGGAGTTAATTTAGGTTTTTAAAATGCAAAAAGCATGGGATATTAATGCAAAATTTTGGGATATACAAATGGGAGATGATTCTAATGAATTTCATAAAAAAGTTGTGCGTCCTAAAGTTGAAGAATTGTTAAACATACAAGATGATGATTATATTCTAGATATTGCTTGTGGAAATGGAAATTTTTCCGCTTATATGTGCAAAAAATACAACATAAATGTTTATGCTTTTGATTATAGTGATCAAATGATAAAATTAGCAAAACAAAGATGGAAAAATTTTCTACATAAAATTCATTTTCAAACCATAGACGCTAGCGATGAATTAACTTTGCAAAATTTAGCTAAAAAACACACCTTTAGCAAAGCTGTTTCAAATATGGCTATCATGGATATGGAAAATATCCAGCCCTTATTTAAAAGTCTTTATTTTCTACTAAAAGAAAATGGAATTTTTGTTTTTGCTACTCAACATCCTTGTTTTGTAACATTAACTAAAAAATATCTTAGTCCGCATAATTATCTTGGGTATGCATTTGAAAAACAACCTGTAAAACATCACTACTACCACCGTTCTTTGGAAGAAATTTTCAACACTTGTTTTAAAAATGGTTTTATCATAGATGGATTTTTTGAAGAACCTTTTTTAGATGAAGAATTTCCTGAAATCATAATTGTCCGAGCAAGGAAAATCAGTTTTTAAATTGCAAAAACTCACATCTTTTGCAAAGGTCAGCTTTTAAAATTCCTTGCTTAAAGCCTTCTTTTAATTCTATATATAAAGACGAATTTAAAAGCTCGCTAAAATCTTTTTCAAAACAATTTCCAAGTTTTATATCCCCTTTAGTATCCAAACAACAAGGCACTAAAGTTCCATCGCTTAAAATAGCAATTTGTCCATTTAAAGCATGACAACACCCATTCTCCCTAATAACCTCATCCTTTAAAGAAGGCCATTTAAAAAGCCTAGCTTGGTGTAACATAACATGCCTTTCTAGGCGATTTTTAGCTTTTTGCTTTTGAATTTTTACTTTAAAATTTTGCTCTAAAAAATCATAAATTTTCTCATTTTCTAAAGGTGGGTTGAAATTTTTATCTAAATTCCAAAGTCTTAAATTGATAAAAGAATTGTTTTTATTTTCCAAGTGCAAAAAAATAAGTTTTAAAACAGGCTCAAAGTATTCTTTTAAACTCATTCTACTTTGAGATAAAAAGGCGCCCAAAGAAATATTGATTTGTCGTATGTTTTTAGAATCTAAAACAAGTTTTATTTTCTCATCATCAAAATAAAACCCGCTTGTAGTAAGTTCTATTTGCATATTAAATTTAAAAGCTATTTTTAAATACTCTTTTAAATTTAAAATCCTTAAAGGATCTCCAAGCACATGAAAAGTAAAAAGCTTGGCATGACTATGCACACTTTTGCAAATTTTTTCAAAATTTTCAAGGTTCATTTGTTTTCTTTGCGCTTTTTGACTAGGACAAAAATCACATTTTAATCCACAAATATCACTTAATTCTATATAAATTTTCTCAAAATGCATAATCACTCTTTTTAAAAAGTTCAAACGCCTTTAGGGCAAGTTTTGAAAGTGCAAGATGTTCTAATTCTTTATAAGAAAATGTTTTTGCTTTGAAATCTTCAAAATCATCATCTTTTAAAAAATACACCTTGGCATTAATTTTATATTTGGTGTAAGAGTGTTTAAATTCACCTATGAATTTTGCATTTTTTTCTTTATTGTATTCTAAAAAATTATACATATTAAAATATAGCTTTTCTTTGCTTTTGATAAGCAAAAACTGCTCATTTTTTTGCACTATGAGTATATTTAAAATAATATTTTCATATTGAGTTTTTTTAGATACATGAAATTTTTCATATTCATTTTTTCCACTACAAAAACTCTCTATGGGGCAAAGCTTGCATTTTGCATTTTTAGGTAAACAAATCAAAGCCCCTATATCCAACAAAGCTTGATTATGATCAAATGCATTATCATAGTTTAAAAACTCTTTTGCTTTTTGCGTTAAAAGTTTAGAGTTTGGATTTTGCAAACTATAAAATCTACTCAAAACTCTTTTAATATTTGCATCCACAAAAGCTTTAGCTTGTAAAAAACCAAAACAAGCTATAGCACCAGCTGTATATTCTCCAATACCAGGAAGTTTTTGAAGCTCTTTAATGTCAAATGGTAATTTTGCATTAAATTCTTGCACACAAATTTTTGCACATTTATGTATATTCCTAGCTCTAGTATAATACCCAAGTCCTTGCCAAGCTTTTAAAACCTCATCTTCGCTTGCCATAGAAAGTGCTTTTAAAGAAGGAAATTTAGCTAAAAACTGAAAATAATAATTTTGCAAAACACTCTTTACTTGAGTTTGTTGTAACATAATCTCGCTAATATAAACAGCATAAGCATTATCAATATTTTTTAGCTTTTTTAAATCATCCTCGCTACCATATTTTCTATATTCTTTATGCAAAATACGCCAAGGAAGGTTTTTTCTACCATTCTCGTTATACCATTTTAAAATACTTTCATGAATTTTTCGCATTAAAACTTTCTTTGTTTTTAAAAATTATACAATCTATTCTTAAAAGCTTTATGTTAAAATTAAAAAAATATTTTTAAAAAGGAGTAAAAATGAAAAGTTTTTTAAAAGGTTTAGGATTAGGATTACTTTGTTTAGTATTGTTTGTACTAGGAGTAGTTTTTAATACTGAATTTTTAGGTTTAAAAAATCATAATAAACAAAATGTAGAATTTTCAAGAAATATAGAAGTATCAAATGAAATCATGCCAAATGTTTTTAATGCTGTTTTAAATTTTAGCGCGAGCGAAGAACTTAGTAAAAAAACTATCATCTCTAGTGATGAAAAAAATCATATTGCTAAAACTTTCAAAGAAATTTCAGATCGTATTGCCAAAGAAGACTATTGTAAAGGTGGAAGTTATACTTTAGAGCCAAGTTATAATTATTATCAAGGAGTAAAAACACTTAATGGGTATAGATTGTATTCTAATTTCACTTGTCAAATCCCACAAAATAAAAATAAAGACTATGAAAATCTTATAAAAGATATAGAAAATATCAGCAATACTAATACTTTAATTTCTTTTAATACTAAAGCCTTGCAAGCAGGATTTGACGAAGCAACCTTAGAAGCAAACAAAGAAGATTTATACGATCTTGCGCTTAAAAAAGCTTTTGAAAAAGCTCAATATTATTCTAAAACTTTAACAAAAACTTGCATAGTAAAAAATGTTCATTTTGATAGTTGTAATATCAAATACAATTCTCCAAGTTTAGCAGTTAGTGCAGATAGTGTAGTGCTTCCTGTTATTAAAAATGAGAAGCAAAGCTTAAAAGCTAATGTGCTTTTTGTTTGTCAATAAATTTTATTTTGGCTTTATCTTGGGTTTTTATAATTTCTCATCATTAATTTAAAGGAGAAAAAATGAAAAAAATTATAGGTTTATTTATTATGGGTTCTTTAGCAGCCTCTTTAGCATTTAGTGCTGATTTTTCCAAAAAAAGCAATGATGAAATTTTAAATCTTGCAAAAAGCGTAAAAGCACAAGATCAAGCTGACTTAATTATAGAAATGAAAAAGAGAATGAATGAGATGAAATACAAAGACGCAAAAGTTTTTCATCAACAATTTAAAAGTAACTTACGCGAAAACATCTCTAAACTTTCTCCTCAAGAAAGAAGTCAAAGAAAGGCTATCGTTCAAGAAGATATGCAAAAACTAACCGATGAAATGAGTGGCAAAGAAATACGAGATTTAAATTTACATCATTATAATAAAAATGAACACAAAGCCCATAAAATGAATCATCAAGGGCATGGTGCAAATCATGGAAATTGCTCAATGAGATAAAATGGCAGCAAAAATTCTACTCTTAGAAGATGATTTAAGCTTAAATGAAATCATCAATGAAGCCTTAAGCGATGAAGGTTTTAAAGTCTCTTGTGTATATGATGCACAAGAGGCACTAGAAAAAGCTTATGAAGAAAATTTTGATCTTTGGATTTTTGATGTTAAAGTTCCAAAAGGCAATGGTTTTGAAGTATTAAAGGAATTAAGAGAAAGTGCTAAAAACACTCCTGCTATATTTTTAACTTCTTTATCCATGCTTGATGATGTAAAACAAGGATTTTTATCAGGTTGTGATGATTATATTAAAAAGCCTTTTGATGTTGATGAGTTAATTATCCGTGTAAAAAATATCATTAAAAGAAATTTTAGTCATCAAAAGGAAGACTTAATCTTACTTAGCTCTTCAAAAAATATTTCTTTTGATCCTATCAATAAAACCCTTTATCAAAATGAAGAAATTATCAACCTAACTAATAAAGAAAAAGAACTCCTAGCTTTACTTTTAAAAAAACGCCCTCATTTTGTAAATATAGAAACTATTTTTGACGAAATTTGGAGTTTAGATGAAGAGCCTGTGATCATGAGCCTTAGAGTGTATATCAAAAATTTAAGAAAAATTCTTGGTAAAGACCTTATCATCAATCAAAGAAATATAGGCTATGCCATTAGGCTAGAAAATGAAAAGTGAAAACTTTAATAATACCATTTTTAAAATCCTAGCCCTTTATATCATCACAAGTGGCGTATTTTTAACGATTTTTTTTATTACTTTTTATCAAAAAGAAGCAAATTATATACGATTAAATCAAATCACACACTCATACACTCACTATAATTATATTTTACAAAATATCATCGAAGCAAGACACGATAAAAATTTATTAAACAAAGATGATTTTTCTTATATTTCTAAAAAAATAAATACTCAATTTGCTATTGTTGCAAACAATCAAATCATTTTTAGTAATTTAACTTTTGATGCTTTAAAAATATTAACACAGCTTAAAGAAAACAACTTTATTTACAACGAAAACAAAAGATTATTCATAGATTTTTCAAGGATTAGAAATCTTAATACTTATATAGATACGAGTAATTTAAGAAAGCCAAAACACCATTCTCATTTTTTGAGACATAAAAATATCCATATCATTATAGAAACGGAAGATCTTGGCTTTAAAAAAGAACAATACCGCAAAGATAATTACAATAATTTAGATATTAACGATTATGCTAATGAACTTTGGAAACTAAAATTAAAAACTATTTTTTATACACTTATATGTATTTTACTACTTGCTATAATTGCTTATATACTCATCTTGCTTGTTTTTAAAAATATCAAAGAACAATTTAAAACACTCAATGATTTTATTAAAGATACCACGCATGAAATTAACACACCTTTGAGCGTGATTTTAGCTAGTATTAAAAAATTTGATGATACAAATTTAAATCCAAATAACACTAAAAAACTAAATCATATCAAACTAGCAAGTAAAAATTTAAATCATATTTATCAAAACCTCATAGCCTTAAATTTTTTCTTACAAAAAGAAAATACAAAAGAAGATATAAATTTAAAAGAACTTTTAGAGCAAAGATTAGAATATTTTGACACTTTAATCTCTCAAAAAAATCTCATCATTGAAAAAGAGCTTTTAGAGCAAAATTTCTATGCAAATAAAGAAGAAATGCAAATTTTACTTGACAATCTTTTAAGCAATGCCATAAAATACACCAATACTAATAAAAAAATCTTTATTTGTTTAAAAGAAAAAACACTTAGTATTAAAGATGAAGGTCAAGGTATGAGCGCTAAAGAAATTACTCAAATTTTTACACGCTACAAACGCTTTAATCAAGACCAAGGTGGTTTTGGCATAGGCTTAAATTTAGTCAAACAAATAGCCGATAAAAACAATATCAACATAAAAGTTTTGAGTAAAAAAGATAAAGGAAGTGAATTTATACTTTCTTGGTAGGGATAAAAATGGAAATTTGCTTAGAAAAAATTAAAATAGATAACGCTTGGAAAGAATTTTTAAAAGAAGAGTTTTTAAAGCCTTATTTTTTAGAAATAAAAACTCATTATATCAATGCTTTAAATGAAAGAAAAACTATATATCCACCCGCGAATTTAATCTTTAATGCTTTTAATCTAACCCCTTTACAAAATTTAAAAATCATACTTTTAGGACAAGATCCTTACCACAACCCTCATCAAGCCATGGGTTTGAGCTTTAGCGTGCCAATAGGTGTTAAAATTCCCCCATCTTTGCTTAATATCTATAAAGAATTGCAAGATGATTTAAACATTCCTATAGCAAAACATGGTGATTTAAGTAAATGGGCTAAACAAGGAATTTTACTTTTAAATTCTATTTTAAGTGTAGAAGCAAATAAACCTGCCTCACATGCACATTTTGGTTGGCAAAAATTTACCGATGCGGTTATATCAAAACTTAGCAATGAAAAAGAAGGATTGATATTTTTACTTTGGGGAAATTATGCTAAAAATAAAAAAAATTTAATCAACCCTCAAAAACACTTTATCCTAGAAGCAGCACATCCTTCGCCTTTAGCGAGAAATGCTTTTTTAGGTTGCAAGCATTTTTCAAAAAGTAATGAAATTTTATCAAAACTTGGTAAAAGTCTTATTGATTGGAATTTAAACCCTTAATTTACTTAAAACTTATATACTTTCAAAAATTTTCAAAAAAAGGAATACAATGACTTGTCCAGTTTGTGTAAATACTGACTTATTGATGAGCGAAAGAAATGGAGTTGAAATTGATTATTGTCCAAAATGCCGTGGTGTTTGGCTTGATCGTGGTGAGCTTGATAAAATCATAGAAAGAAATTCTTCTCAAAGTACGCAACAACCTCAACAACAAAATTATAACCAACAAGCAAACTACCATCATAATAACGGCTATAAATACAAGAAAAAAGAAAGTTGGCTTGGGGAATTATTTGACTTTTAAGCCCAAAGGCTTAAAAGTTTTTATATTTTTACTTTAATTAAAGTATTTTCTGCCATTTTTGGCACCCATAAATACTCACCATCAAAAAACATATCTGCAGGACCTTTTATAGAAGCCAAATCAAGTTTTATTTCTTTATTGTCTTTTAGAGTATAAATATATCCTTGAAGATTTTTACCCCAACTTGACACTAAAAGATTTTTATTTTTATCATACACAATGCCATCAAATTGTTCTATTTTTTTGTTTAATTCTTGAATTTTCTTTGAATTTAAATCAATACTAATGATTTTCCCGCCTGCTTTATCACTTGGATCATAACCTGCTACAAATAAAGTATTTTTATCTATTAACAATCCATTTGGGCCACCATATTTTGAATCTAAATGGATAAAGTTTTCATATTTTTTATCCTTTAAAAATACTTTGTGGATGTATCCTGTACCTGTGTCACTAACTAATAATGTGTCATTATTTAACACAGCAATATCATTTAAAAATACCGCATTTTTTATAGGAAGTTTGAAAATTTCTTTTTTATTTTTTATATCAAAGCCATATAAAATATCAATATCAACCACATATAAAACATTACCTATTTTAGACATACCTTTTGGAGCATTAAGACCTTTTATAAATTCTAATTCCAAAATTTTTCCATCTTTATCTAATTTTGAAATAAAACCATCATTGTCTTTATTTAATGGAGTTAGCTCTTTTCCTACATTAGATACATAAACTGCATTTTTATCTACATATACACTTTCAGGATGTGCAAAACCTTTAAATTCTTGAACCTCTAAAGCATTTGCGCTACAAAATGCAAATAAGGCCAAAGTTAAAATACTTTTTTTCATAATTGTTACCTTTCTTAAATTTTATTAACAAATTCTAATAAAAAACCAAAATAAAATCTATCATTTTTAAGATAAAAAATATAAGTTTTTTGACTTTTGCTCTTGTTTTGGGGTAATGCCATATCTTTTTTTATATCTTGCTATAAACCAAGCAGGAGAATTAAATCCAAGTTCATAGCAAATTTGAGTGATATTTTTCGTAGAAAATTCAAGTAAAAATTTAGCTCTTTCAAAACGCTTATTATCAAGCCATTCTTTAGGAGTAATACCAAAACTTTGTTTAAAATTACGACTAAAACTTGCTATATCCATTTTACTAAATTTGGCCATAGAAGCTACACTTTCAAAGTCATTTTGACAATATGCAAACATCTTATAAAGCTCTAATTTAAAACCACTTAAAATGGCTTTTAAAAAAGCTAAAAACTCTGCATTATCTTCACTATATAATAAAGACAAAAATAATTCTTCAAATTTTAATCTAAGCAGATATTCATTTTTCTCATTAAATTCATTTATACAAGGTAAGAAAGACTCGAAAATACCTTTAGTTATCAGATTAGTTTTTAAGCTAAATAAACTTTTAGCATATTTTGGAGAATCTAATTTACAAATTAATTCTTGATATTTAAAAATAAGTTCTATTAAAATACTTTCCTTAAAACACAAAATAATAGATTCATATATATTTTCATCATTTAAATAATCTCTAATGGAAAAAGAATTTTTTGTAAAAAACACAAGCTCATCTTTTTTTACATTAAACTGATTATCCATAGTATAAATACTTTTAGAACCTTTTAAAATAAATACTAAAGCATAATCTTTAAATACAACTTCTTGATTTTTATCATTTGAAAAATCTTTTTGATACCAACATAAAGAAAAAAAAGTATTTTTCAAAACATTTTGACTGATTTTTTCAAGATCTTTTGGAAAAATTAACATATATACCTTTTTATAAGTTTTTTGATTATTTATATAATACAATAAAAAATATTTTTTATTAAGAATTTATGTTACAATATAATTAATTTCAATTAAAAAAGGAGAAAAAATGAAAAAAATCATTCTAGGTTCTTTACTAGCATCAAGCTTTTTATTTGGAGCAAATTTAGAAAATTTTAATCCAAAAGCACAAAAAAATCATTTAGTTATCAAAATGGAAATTCTTGATAAAAAAGCTAATAAAGATGCAGGCGAAGTTGTAGCAGTACAAACTCCTTATGGGGTAGCATTTTATCCAAATCTTAAAGGTTTAGAAAGTGGAATTCATGGCTTTCATGTTCATGCAAATGCTGATTGTGGAGCAACTGATAAAGGTTTAGGTATGAAAGCAGGCGGACACTGGGATCCTGAAAAAACAGATGCTCACTCAAGCCCATGGGATGATAAAGGTCACAAAGGGGATTTACCACCACTTTATGTAGAAAAAGATGGTAAAGCAACTAACCCTGTATTAGCACCAAAAATCAAAACTCTTGATGAGCTTAAAAATCATGCTCTAATGATACATTTTGGAGGAGACAATCACAGCGATCATCCTGCAGCACTTGGCGGTGGCGGTGCTAGAATGGCATGTGGCGTTATAAAATAAAAATCTAAAGGCTTTTTAGCCTTTAGTGTTATTTAAAAAGCTTAGTAAAATCAAAATCGCCCATAAAATCATGGCTTGATCCGCCAAAAC
Source organism: Campylobacter sp. IFREMER_LSEM_CL908 (assembly GCF_025771545.1). Taxonomy (NCBI): domain Bacteria; kingdom Pseudomonadati; phylum Campylobacterota; class Epsilonproteobacteria; order Campylobacterales; family Campylobacteraceae; genus Campylobacter; species Campylobacter sp. IFREMER_LSEM_CL908. The sequence goes on along the minus strand of NZ_JAKMQK010000013.1, from coordinate 40,626 downwards.
TTTGACTAGGACTATAAGTAGCAATAGCCACTGCAAGCTCGCTAAGCATAGAAGCTATTTCTTCTCTTTTATCGACTATATAAGCTTTCATACCTTCATAATCACTAGTTTCTAAAATTTTTAAAGGATTATAAATTTCAAAAGCAAATGCCTTTGAACCAACATTTACATTATAATTATTATCAAATAAAGCATTACCTAAAAATGAGCAATTATCTACTATTTTCAAACTTTCACTAGCAATTAAAACTTTATCTTGCACATCTTCATAGTTTTTATCTTCTAGAAGTTTTGAAATTTTTTTCAATGAAGAATCTAAAATTTGCAAAGCACCTATAAAGTCATTAGCATCAGTAATATCTTCACTAAATTTTTGCGTTTGATGTTTTAAATTCGCACCATCTATACTTGAACCTACTTGTCCTAAATGTTTTTGTAAGATTTCTAATTCATCTCTCATAATACACCTTCCTTGTTATTGCTATAACAAGAAAAGCATTTTTTATTCCAAATTTTGATCTATCCAAACTCTAAAATCTTTAGCAAAAAGCAAAAAAATCTCATCATAGTTTTGAATTAAAATTTGAGGATTATTATCATTTAATTCTTTTTCATAGTAAAAGTACTTACTCGCTATAAGTTTTTTAGTGTTTATTTGCACTAAATTTAAATTAATACCAAACTTTATTTTAGAATGCAACTCATCACTAAAATCTTGCTCTAAAATATCCACTTTACTTTCTAAAATATAATCAGCACTGGCTAGACTATCTTGATTTAAAACTGCTTTAAATACCCCTAAATCTTGCAAATGAAATTCCAAAAAAGATTTTATCATTAAAGCAGGATTTTCTTTCCAAAAATGATAAGCATAGGTATTGATAGTATAATCTTTTTTATAAAAAATTTCATTAGTATAAGCTAAGCCTTTAGGTAAGGAAACTATAATAGTTGCATTTTTTTTATTTTGACTTTGCTCTAGCTTTTCTAAATTAATACTAAAATATTTATTTGCAGGTAAAGTTTGACTTGGATTAATCAAAGAGCAAGCACTAAAAAAAATAGCTATTAAACTAATATATAAATATCTCATTTTATTCTCCTGGAGCATATTGAGTAGCCTTATCTTTATAAATTATATCTGAAGGATTTTGCTTTAAAATATTTAGTAATTGCGTAAAGTCTAAAAACAAAACTCTTAAAATATCTAAATTTTCATTTAAAAGCATTCTACTTTTATTAAGCTCATTAAGTTGGTCATTAGCATTGTTTAAAAAATTTGAAAATTCATCTGCACTTTTACCAAGTTTAGAGCTTGTTTTATTTAAATTTGCTAAGAATGCTGGTACATTAGCATTTAAATGTGCAGAAAATTCTGATGAATTTTGCAAAATTTGCTCTATGTTTTTTAAATTTTTATCACTTAAGAGTTTTTCTAATTTTATTTTTGAACTTGTGATTAGTTCTAATAAATTTGAAGTTTGCTTATCTATGCTTGCAAAAAAACTTTCTTTTGATTTTATAATAGGATAAACATCATCACCTGCTCTCAAAACACTAGCTTCCTCACTACCTCCTGCAAGCTGAATAAATTTAAATCCTGTTATGCCTTGAATTTGCAAACTTGCATAAGTATCTGTTTTAACAACCAAACTAGAATCAAGCTTAACTAAAATTTTTACTCTTAGTTGCTTACTTGAGCTATCTATACTGATATTTTCAACACTTCCAACATCTACTCCTAAAAATTTAACTGGAGCTTTTACACTAAGTCCTGCAACTGATTCTTCCATATAAATTTCATAATATTTAAATGATTTTTCATCTTTTAAATTTCCATACCACACTATAAAAAACAAACTGATAAAAAATAACACACAAACAAAAATTCCAATCAAAATATAATTTGCTTTGTTTTCCATTATCGCATAAACCTCTCATAAAGTCTTGGATTTTGCTCTTGCAAAGCCTCGACATTTCCCAAAAAACCAACTTTTTTTTCTTCTATAATCAAAAAGCGGTTTAAAACATTTTTCATACTCTCTTTATCATGAGTAATTAAGACTACACATAATTTAAAGCTTTGTTTTAAACTCAAAAGTAACTCATCAAATTCTCTTGAGCTATAAGGATCAAGCCCAGAAGTTGGCTCATCTAAAAAAAGTAATTTAGAATCAAGTGCCAAAGCTCTAGCTATGGCCACTCTTTTTTTCATACCCCCACTTAACTCACTAGGATAAAGCTTTGCCACGCTCTCATCAAGCCCTACCATTTTAAGCTTCATCATAGCTATTTCTTTAATGTCGTTTTTACTAAGTTTTGTGTATTCAACCAAAGGTATGCTAATGTTTTCAAGTATATTAAAAAAGCTAAATAATGCTCCATATTGAAAAACAACACCCCATTGTTTTTGCAAAAACAAAGCATCTTCATCGCTTATATTTTTTAATCTCTTACCTAAAATTTCATACTCTCCCTTATCAAAATGCTCAAGCATTAACATTTGTCTTAAAAGCACAGATTTACCACTACCACTACCACCTAAAATGCCAAAAATTTCATTATCTTGCACTTCAAAACTAATATCTTCATGCACACATTTACTTCCAAAATAAGTGCTGATATTTTTAGCCTTTATAATCAAAATCCAGCCTTTGTCAAAAATACAGAGAAAATCGCATCAAAAGCTATTACCCAAAAAATAGCATTTACCACACTTTTTGTCGTATAAACACCTATGCTTTCGGTAGTTTTTTGTACAAAAAATCCTCTAAAACAAGCAATAGAAGCAATCAAAAATCCAAAAATAGGTGCTTTTATAAGTCCTATGATAATATGTTTTAACTCCACTGCTTCTTTAAAACGACTCATAAACTCACTCGCACTAATTTCTAAACTAAACCAAGCAACTACAATTCCACCTATAATACTTAAAATATCAGCTACTATTACCACTAAAGGCATAGCAAGTGCTAAAGCCAAAACTCTAGGTAAAATGATAAATTCACTTTCTTTAAAACCCATAGTTTTCATCGCATCAATTTCATCAGTAAGTTTCATTACTCCAATTTGAGCTGTATAAGAACTTGCACTCCTGCCTGCAATAACAATAGCACTAATTAATGGTGCAAGCTCTCTAGTGGCAGAAATTCCCATTAAATCAACAATATAAATATTAGCTCCAAATTGTGCAAGTTGATACGCAGCTTGATAAGCAAGCACCACACCCACAAGCAATGAAGTTAGCATAATAATAGGTAAAGCATTAATAGCACTATTTTCTACATGATATAAAAATGCCTTAAAGCGAAGTTTTTTAGGGTTTAAAAGTGTTTTAAAACAAGTATAAATAATAAGTCCTATGAAATTTAAAAACTGCACTAAAATTGTAAAAGAATTTGCAACTTTCTTTCCTAAATTTTCAAAAAAATCTTTGATTGTTTTTTTATCTTCATAAGAATCACAAAAGCTTTTGTAGTGTTTTTGACAAAGTTCAAAAAGCTTAGCATGCTCACTTTTAAGATTTATCCTACTAAGCTCAAAACCTTTTTGCTTAAATTCATTTTCTAAAGCTAGAAAATACCTAATTCCGGCAGTATCTATAAAATCTAAATTTGCAAAATCAAAAATAATATTTTTTTGAGTAGGAAAATCTAATTTTTCCAATTTTCCTACGCTTGTTTTATCCCATATACCAAAGACGCTAAAAATGCATTCTTGATTTTTAACATCTTTGATTATTTTATTTTTCATTACATAGACTTAAAATATATGAGCTTAATTTCTCCTCACTAAATCCAAAATGCTCAAATACATCTTTATCTTTACCACTCTCACCAAAACTTTCTATACCATAAAGCTCATCACAAATTCTATAAAGCTCGTTTGAATTTGCAGCTTCAACACCTACAACCTTACCTTGTAAAATTCTTTCTTTATAAGATTTTTCTTGAGCAATAAATAACTCATAACAAGGCATAGAAACCACATTAGCAATCACACCTTTTTCTTTTAAAATCTTAGCTGTTTTTACACATAATGACACTTCACTACCACTTGCTAAAAGTGTAAATTTCGCATTTGTGTTTTCTTCTAATAAATAAGCCCCATTTTCAACATCTCCAAAAACAGGCTCACTTAAAGCACTTAACTTTTGACGCGATAAAACAAAAACACTTGGCATATTAGTTTTAAGTGCAATCTGCCATGCTTTTACATTTTCAACCCCATCAGCTACTCTAAATGTCAATGAATTTGGCATAGCTCTAAAAGTGCTAAGCTGCTCTATAGGTTGGTGTGTTGGACCATCTTCACCTACACCTATACTATCGTGAGTAAAGATGAAAAAGTGTTTAGCCCTCATCAAAGCTGCTATTCTTGCAGCAGGTTTTAAATACTCACTAAATATAAAAAAGGTAGCACAATAAGGCAAAAACAAACCATATCTTGCAAAAGCATTTGATATAGCAGCCATTGCATGCTCTCTTATACCATAGTGGATATTTTTTCCATTTGGAAAATCGCCCATATCTTTGAGTTCAGTTTTATTTGATGGACCTAAATCTGCACTACCACCTAAAAATCCCGGTAAGGCTTTAGCAATAGCATTTAAAATCACACCATTGCTATCTCTAGTAGCTAAATCTTGTCCTTTAAAATCAGGAAATTGTATTTTTGAAAAATCAGGCTCTAAAAGCTCTTTTAGCAATGCTTGCTTCTCTGCATTTAAATTTTGCACTTTTTGATTCCATTTAGCTTGTGCTAAATCCCCAAGTTCTATTGCCCCGCTAAAGCGAATTTTAACTTCTTCTGGGATTTCAAAGGTTTTTTGTGGATCAAAACCTAAAGCTTCTTTTGCCTTTTTTATAAGCTCTTCGCCCAAAGGTGCTCCGTGAGAATGATGACTTCCCTCAAGATCTAAAGCTCCTTTAGCTATAGTAGTATGAGCGATAATCAAACAAGGCTTTTTGCTTTCTTTAGCAGTTTTTAATGCTAAATCAATTTGCTCAAAATCATGCCCATCTATCTCAAGTACTTCAAAATTTTGCGCTCTAAAACGCTCTTTTACATTTTCATTAAAAGCAATAACCACATCACCTTCAATTGAAATATTATTGCTATCATAAATGATGATTAAATTATCAAGATTATGCACACCTGCTAAAGAACAAGCCTCATAAGAAATTCCTTCTTGTAAATCTCCATCACCGCATAAACAATATACTTTATGATTGATAATCTCTTCGCCCAAAAGCAAACTTGCTTTTTTGGCTGCCATAGCAAAACCAACCGCATTTGCAATGCCTTGTCCTAAAGGTCCTGTGGCAATTTCAACACCTGGAGTGAAAATTTCAGGATGACCTGGGGTTTTAGAGTGTAATTGACGGAAATTTTTTAAATCTTCTAAACTTACATCATAACCGCTCAAATGTAAAAAGCTATAAAGCAAAGCACTAGCATGACCACCTGAAAAGACTAATCTATCGCGGTTTAACCATGTAGGATCTTTTGGATTATACACTAAATGAGTACTTAAAACACTTATAATATCTGCTAAACCCATTGGAGCACCTGGGTGGCCTGAATTTGCTTTTTGCACCATATCCGCACATAAAAATCTTATAGTGTTGGCTTGTTTTTGTAACATTGTTTAACCTTTTAAATATTTATCAATCAAAATTTGAAGCTCATTAGCAAGCTTAGAGTCTAAATTTTTCATTTTTTCTTCACATAAAGTAATTTTATCATCTTTTGCCTTTTTAGCACCTTCTAAACCTAAAAGTTTAACAAAAGAATTTTTATGCAAATCATTATGAGTTGGCTTTCCTGCTTCTTGAGTATCTAAAGTCGCATCGATAATATCATCTTTGATTTGAAAAACCAATCCTATCAAAAGCCCTATTTCATAAATTTGCTCGCATTCTTTTTCATCTAACTCACAAATTTCACAACCCATTTTTAAAGCCGCTGCAATCAATCTTGCAGTTTTATGAATGTGCAAAAACTCAACTTGCTCTAAATTTAAAGGCATATCTTCAAAATAACAATCAATAGCTTGCCCGATAATCATACCACCAAGCCCTGCATTAAAGGCTAGAGTTTCTATGAGTTTTAATCTAACATTTTCTTTTAAATCAAGCTTAGAAAGAAGTAAAAAAGCTTGAGTATTTAAAGCATCGCCCACTAAAATAGCCGTAGTTTCATCATATTTTTTGTGTAAAGTTTGCTTTCCTCTACGCAAAGAAGCATCATCCATAGCAGGTAAATCATCATGTATTAAAGAGTAAGTGTGGATAAATTCCAAAGCCAAAGCTGCATTTAAAGCCTTTTCAAACAAAGCAGGATTTTTAGCATTAACTATACCCAAAAGCAGTTGGGCTCTAAAATGCTTCCCACCAGCTTCTAACATCCATTTTAATGCTTCATTAAAAAATGGATGAAAACTTTGAGTTTTAGGAAAATTTTGCTCTAAATGCTGTTTGAATTTTTCTAAAATCACTTATTTAGCCTTATAAAAAAGTCAAAGTATCCTTTATTAAAATGCTCAAAGTCATTATTTTTCGCTGAAGGGATATTGCTTGCTTGTCTTGAGACTAGAATATCAAAAGTATTAGCTTGAGCTAAAACAGCTTGAAGTTCATTAAAATTGTTGATTTTTTGATTATTAATTCTTAAAATTTTATCCCCTTTTAAAAATCCAGCCATTTGTGCTTTAGAATTTGGAGTAACTTCTGTAACATTCATTTTCATATCTACGCGTAATCCTAGATTACTATAAAAAGAACTTGGCTTAGCTTGAACCACTTTTTTAGGCTTAGCAAATGCACCCAAGTCTTTATCAAAAACCATAGTGGAGATATTAACATCTTTATTGTCTCTTAATACATTAAAGTATAAAGTTGCACCGCGATCAGCAAATAAAATTTTTTCATTTAGTTTTCTTAAATCATCATAAGCTTGTCCATCAACACTCACAAGCTCATCATTAAGTAAAAATTGTCCATTTTTACGCACATTTTTAACATAAATTTTGCCATCACGCATATCAAAATCCACACCTATATCACCCCAATAAGCATCAGGATATTTTGCAAAGTGTTTTAAATAACGATTACCTATAAGTTTGCCATCTTCTAAACTTATACCAAGCATTTTACAACACGGCGAGTTAAGTTCTCCGATTTTAGAAGCAAAGTCAAGTTGATCACGCTCTGTCAAACTTTGCCCAAAATACTTCAAATGTCCTATATAGCTTTTATTGCTATCTAAAATTCCCACCCAACTATTGCGTGTTAAATCTTCTTCATTTCCCATAGGTGCAGGAATTAAACTAAAATCTGTTTTTACTAAATACAAATTTAAAAAGGGATCATATTTAGTATAGCTGTTTAATTTCGCGTTTTTAGTTTTAACTACTGCTAAAGTATTTTCATTTAAAGCAAAGGCAGGTAAGCCCTCATAAATCAACATACTAGCTTTATTTTTTTCATAACAACCCAAAAAATCATTAAAAGTCGGTCTTGGCACAGCAAAAAGTGTGCAAACTACACCCAAAATACAAAGTAAAATTCTCATAGCATTCCCATTCCGCTAAATAAATTACTAGCCATTGATTTTTTATTTTGTTCTACCATTTTCATCACATCATTAATCGCTGCTATTAGTAAAATTTGCATAGACTCTTTATCTTCTAACAAAGAATCATCAATGTTTATATCGATGATTTCACCTTTTCCATTAGCACTAACTTTTACTAAACCACCACCACTTTTTGCACTAAATTCTTTTTTTAAAGCTTCTTGCTCTAATTCATTTGCTTTTTCTTGAGCCTTAGTTAAAAGCTCGCCCATTTTAGAAAAATCCATATTTTCAAACATTTATTTTCCTTCTTTTAATATCTCTAATACTACTTCTTTATCATTAAAAGGATATTTTACACCCTTGATTTCTTGATAAGTCTCATCGCCCTTACCCAAAATCACTACAAAATCATCTTTTGTTTTAAGCTCTAATGCTTTTTTGATTGCTTCTTTTCTATCACATTCTACAAAAACACTCTCATCTTTTTCTATACCATTTAAAATATCATTAATTATATCCATTGGCTCTTCTGAACGCGGATTATCACTTGTGATGATGAGTTTTTTAGCATAGTGTTTGGCAACTTTAGCCATTAACGGACGCTTAGTTTTATCTCTATCTCCCCCTGCTCCAAAAACTACAATCAAATCACGATATTTTAAAGCATCTAAAACTTTTTCTATGCCATCGGGCGTATGGGCAAAATCTACAATCACATCTTTTGCAACCACTTGCATTCTACCCTCAATGCCACCAAAATTACTAATGGCCTTTTCAAGTTCTTTTAAATTTGGCTTAACAAGTTCATTTACACAAGCGCTTGCAGCCAAAAGATTATAAAGATTAAAAAGCCCCACCAAAGAAGAATCAATCATAAAAGTTTCTTTACCAAAATTTACCACAGCTTCAATGCCATTTTTTAAAGCATAAGCTTTAATGTGGTAATAACTTGGATTTTCCACTCCATAAGTAAAAGCACCTTTGACATTAAAATTTATAGCTTTTGCATCTTTGTTGATAAATTTCATACACTCATCGGTAAAAAAACTTTCTTTTGCTGCTTGGTAGTTTTGAAAATCCCCATGAAAATCTAAATGATCTTGAGTGATGTTAGTAAAAATTTTAGCCTTAAACTCAAGCCCTTCAATGCGATTTTGCACCAAAGCATGCGAGCTTACTTCCATAATCAAAAATTCACATTTTTCCTTACTTGCTAAAGATAAAAGCTCTAAGGTTTGTAAAATAGGAGCAGTAGTTAAGCCTTTTGGAGTGATATTTTTATCATTTATAAAACTACCCCTAGTTCCCATTAAAGCACATTTATAACCTAAATCAAGCAAGATAGAGTAAATAGCTCCCGCGGTAGTTGTCTTGCCATTTGTGCCTGTAATGCCTATGATTTTAATACTTTCATCTATATTTAAAAGCTTCTTGCATTCGCCAATGCCAATAACTTTTGCTTGTTTTTCTAAAGCTTGATGAAGAAATTTTTCATTTTGAGTAGTTTTTAAGAAAAAACAATCTTTTTCGCATTCATTAGAATTATCACAAATGAAAGTATTTTCAATCTTTACTATCATAATTTAATTCCTTGATTTTCTCACTAAGCTTAATAAATCTATAATTAGAATAAAAATGCGCTGAAACATCTTCCATATAAGCTACGAGCATATCTTTATAACCATGTTCTAAAAGCTTTTCTAAAAAATCCACAAAATCTTCTTTATCGTTAATAATAAGTTTATTAGATATTATAACATTTTCTAAGGCTTGTTTAAACCCAACTTTTGCTTCGCTAAGTAAAAAATCTTGATAACTCAAGCCCTCAAAATCTTCGCTATCTTCTTCAAACTGCACACTTTGGCTAAGATTAATGAGTTTTTCTAAGTCTTTATCTACTTTAGTATTTTTATAATTTTGCATAAAAAATTCAAAAAAAACAAAAGCTTCTTCAGGGCTTTTTAAAGCCAAATCACAAATATTAATAAAAGTTAAAAGTCTCTTATTTTTACGCTTTTCATAAGCAAGAGAAAAATACATCTTAGCATTTTTAAAATCTTTTTTGTAAAAACATTCTATGGCTATTTTTTTATAATTTTGCAAATTCGCTTTCCCCACCTGCTAAATTTACTATAGTAATATCTGGATGTATATCGATTTTAAGTTGTTTTTCCAAGCCATATTTTAAAGTCGTCCCACTAGCTGGGCAGCCATGACAAGCTCCGGTTAGTTTCACATAAACTACACCATTTTTCACACCCAAAAAATCAAGCCCTCCGCCATCATTTTCTAAAATATGCATAGTTTTAGCTAGACTGGCTTTTACAGGTTCGATTAATTCCTCATCACTAAAAGGCATATTCATAATTTTTCCTTGATTATTTTTAGTTTAATTTTATCTTATTTGCCTTTAAAAAATGTAAATTATTGTTTATTTTAGACTTTTTGCTATACAATGGTAAAAAGACTTTAGGAAATTTTATGCAAAAACACACCCAAATAAAAGGTTTTGAAAAACTCAAACTCATTATCATACTAGGCTTTTTATCTGCCATAGCACCACTTTCAACTGATATGTATTTACCTGCTTTAAATGAAGTAGAAAAAAGCTTTCAAACAAATTCTTTTTACACTCAACTTTCTCTTGCAAGTTTTTTCATCGCCTTTTCTTTAGGTCAGCTTTTATATGGACCATTAAGTGATGTATATGGCAGAAAAAAACCTTTATACATAGGACTTTTTATTTTTATTTCTTCAAGTATTGCTTGTGTTTTAGTTGATTCCATTCATGCTTTTATAGCTTTGCGTTTTTTTGAAGCTTTAGGGGGTTGCGTGGGTGTAGTCGTAGCAAGAGCTATAGTAAATGATGTTTTTGAGCTTAAAGAAGCAGCAGGAGTTTATGCTTTAATGATGGTTTTTACTTCTTTAGCCCCTATGCTTTCTCCTACTTTTGGTGGAATTTTACTTGAATTTTTTTCTTGGCGTAGTATATTTTTAACATTGTTTATCTTAGGCTTTATTTTATTTTTGCTTGTTATTTTTGTTCTAAAAGAAAGCAATCACAACACCAAAGGAAAAAAATTCAATCACAAAGAGGTTACAAAAAGTTACAAAAAAGTTTTAAAAGATCGCCGTTTTGTAGTATATTTGCTTTGTGGAAATTTAATATTTGCAGGTTTTTTTGCTTATTTAACCGGCTCATCTTTTGTTTTTACACGCGTTTTTGGATTAAGCGAGCAACAATACGCAGCCCTTTTTGGAGCTCATGCTCTAAGCTTTGTTATATGTGCAAATATCAATGCAAGATTAGTCCTTAGGTTTTCTCCTTATTATATACTCCCTAGAGCGCTTATGGTAATTACTTTTTTAACTTTTTTACTCATCTTGGGTGCAACTTTTGAGCTAGGTTTTTGGGCTTTTGAAATTCCTTTGTGTTTTATCATAGCAAGTTTGGGTTTTATCCTGCCAAATACCACAACCTTAGCTATGGCAAGATCAAAACAAAATGCAGGCAGTGCTTCAGCACTCTTAGGTGCAGCACAATTTGCTATGGCAGGAGTAATGGCATTTTTAGTAAGTCTTTTAAATGCTAATACACCTATATTTTTATCACTTATTTTAGGAACTTGCACATTTTTATCTTTGATTTCTTATCTAAGTTTGATTAATAAAAGAAAGTTAAATAAAATCAAAAAGAAGTTAAGCGTGATTTCTCACGCTTAATTAAGCAATATTTTTGAAAAGATTCACTGACTATATCGAACCTTTTTCAAAAAACTTTATATTTATTTTCAAAACACTTATAAACAATTTATGTTAAAATTTCTCATCAATCAATAAAATAAAGGCTTTATTAATGAAAAAAATAGCTACTATTTTTGCAGGAGCCGAAGGATGTGGAAAAACTACCTTATATTATAATGAACTTGAAAAAAACAAAGACTTTGGACTTAGAATCAACATCGATGAAATCGTAAGTAGCTTTGGTGATTGGAAAAATCAAGAAGATCAATTTAGAGCTTCAAGGATAGCCATTAAAATGCGTGAAAACTATATTAAAAAAGCTTATGATTTTAACCAAGAAACCACACTTTGCGGCACTAGCATTTTATCTTTATTCAAAAAGCTACAAAAAAATTCTTACACTATAAATCTTTACTACATCGGACTAGACTCTCCAAACACAGCAAAACAAAGAGTTAAAATTCGCGTAGCTAAAGGCGGGCATGATATAAAAGAAGAGCTTATAGAAAAAAGATACTACGAGTCTTTACAAAATTTTAACACCGTTGCCAAATTCTGTAATCGCATTACTATTTTTGACAATACTCAAAATTATAAAAAACTCTTAGAATTTAAAAACAACAGGCTAGAAGTATTTGAAACTACCAAATGGCTAGAACCATTAATGATAAATTTTAAAAACCAAAGTTTATAAATTTTTATTTTAACTTGTCGATATGCAAATCATGCTACTCACTCCTTAAGGCAAGAAAGAAGTGAGTTAGCAATAGATTGAAGGCTTCAAGGCTATCAAGTATTACAAGGCTACCTCGATAACCTTGTAAAGCTTGATCCCAAGGTTTTAAAAACCTTGGGTTAAGATTATTGTTTTAATTGAAGCAAAGTATTTAAAAGCTGATCACTTGTGGTAATCGTTTTTGAGTTTGCTTGATAACCCCTTTGGATTACGATAAGCTCTGTTAATGCACGACTTAAATCCACATTCGACATTTCTATGGCTGAGCCTTTTAAGCCCCCTCTACCGCCTTCGCCCGCATGACCTATGGTAGCTGTTCCTGAGTTTGCTGTCGCTTTATAAAGGTTATTACCCATTTCTTCAAGACCCATATTATTTGGGAAAGTAGCTAGAGCAACCTTAGCTAGCGCTAGAGTTTTACCATTTGTAAATTCTCCATAGATATAACCATTCTCATCAGTTCTTAATGCATCTGGCTTTAGATTACCCCCTGTGTAACCATCTGTTTCTTGTTTAGTAGTAGCTGAGTCTTTATCATAGCTTGTTAAACCATCAAAACCACCTGTTGTTCCAAAGTCAAGTTTTATAACTTGATCAGGTTTTGAGCCGTTATTTCCGGTGAAATTTAATACATTTGGTGTATAGCTTTGAAGTGAGCCATCATTACCAAATCTTAAATTTCCTACTACTATATTTCCAGGAGCTCCATCACCACTAAAATTAATCTCTGCAGGTTCAGGCACTGAGATGATGATAGACCATTCAGCTCCACCATCTGCTGTTTTAGTTTGCTTAGTAAATTGCACAGTTAGCTCATGTCTAGTTCCTAATGAGTCAAAGATTTCTATACTAGCAGTATGAGCTGACAAGTACATGTCTTGAGAATATTTTTCATTATTACCTGCGTTGAAATTTCCATCTAAAGCACTAAACATCGCTGTGAATTTATCATTGGTAGCGATTTTATTTACCTCATCTGAAAAACCTGTAACTTTAAAAGTCATGTCTTTTGAATTTTCACTCTTAGGATTAGTTATTTTAAATCTACCATCACTTTCTACTACTACTTCTACACCAGGATTAGCATCAGCTCCAACGCCACCATTTTGCCAATTAACTATACTTCCGCTACCATCATAATCTACTGCATATCTAGCATCTCTTTGTAAAAGCTCTCTTAAATCTTCAGTAGTATGAAAGGTTCTTTGTCCTGTAGGATTTGGCATATTAGCATTTTGCTGATTATTAGCTCCAGGAACAGGATTTGGACCTATATCTACATTATTTGGACTATAAATATATTCATGTGCTGTAATAACTTGAACTGTAGTTTTAGCATCACCACCTGGTTGCCCATCTGTAGTTCCTAACCAAGCTCTTCTAGGTGTTCCTCGAACTTGTATATTATCTTGCGCTACATTAACTCCTTCTTCTGGAAGTCGTGGTATAGTAACTTGTCCACCTGCCGTAGTTGCAGCATTTATAGTGATATCTAAGTTTTTAGATTTTGCCGTAGTTCCCGTGCTATTATCATTAGTAAAAGTGATTTGACCATTTACCACTGAAGCCACTACACCAGTTTCAGCTGTCTTAGCATTGATAGCGTTGATAAAAGTTTCTTGCCCTACACCTTCAGCTCTTATATTTACACCATTGATGTTAATATCTAAAACTGCATTTACCATTGTTCCATCTGGTTGTTTAAAACCCCAAAATGTATAGTTAGAATTTTGCTGCCATTTAGTAGGATCTTGTGGTAGATCAGGATCCATTTTTATATTTGAAGTATGTTTGGCATCTGCAAAACTTACCCACATACCTTGCCCACTTCTTAGGTTTAAACCCTCACCTTGAGCGTTAAACACCACGCCCATATCTACACCTTTTTCAGTTACTTGGGCTCCACTTTTAGAAGTAGTATAAAACTCAGTATGGCCAGTATCATTTTCATCTATGGTTGTTCCTGTATCTAACCTACCACCATGTAAAGAATCAAGAGCATAGATAGGACGCTTAGCAGAAGCATTCATACCTAAAGTATTACCACTATCTAAATTTGCTGTAAGGCTTACTGAAGTACTTGCTCTAGCAGGCATACTCATACCAGGTGGGATAACTATATCTTGCACTGAAGTTGAAGAGTCTATTTGACCCGTTTCTTGATTATAATTCCAGCCTTGAACGGTGTAGCCGTTATTATCTACGAAATTTCCTACTGCGTCTGTTTTAAAGTCCCCTGCACGGGTAAAAAACTGCGTAGTGCCACCATCATTTGAAACGATGAAAAATCCATCACCATTGATAGCCATATCGGTGTTTTTATCTGTAGTTTGGATATTACCTTGAGAGTGAATTCTAGTAGTAGAATTTACACCTGCACCAAGTCCAACTTGCATAGGGTTTTTACCACCTAGGTTGCCATCTGGAGCTGTAGCTATCTTAGAAGTTTGACTCATAAGCGTTGAGAAATCCGCACGAGAATATTTAAAACCAAATGTATTAACATTGGCTATGTTATTACCTTCTACATCCATTGCGTATTGGTGTGCTTGGAGTCCTGAAACCCCAGCCCAAAGAGATCTCATCATAATTAAATCCTTTAAAAAATATTGCTTTGTGATTACTTCACAATCTACTATTGCTTAGCCAAGACAAAGCAATAAGTGTTCCAAAAATGTAAATATTTCTAAAACTTGTATAAATTTATAATGTGAATTGTGTAATTAAGAATTGCTAGTATTTTTAAAGACTGATGAAAGAATATCTATATGCTCTAATAAACCTTTTTTGATTTGAGAATTTGGAACTCTCATAGGATCTAACTGAACAATAACCCCTTCTTTTCTTGCGTGTTTTATAGCCGGTATAAAATCGCTATCTGCAGTGATAAGAATGATTTTTTCAATTTGCTTTTTTATAGATAAAGTAGCAATATCTAGTCCTATTTTCATATCAACACCTTTTTGCCTAATATCTAAAACAAAATCATCCTCAGTTAAACTATCGATTTCTATCTCTTTATATAAAAGTTGTTTAAATTTATCATAATTTTTGATTTTCCATTGGAAGTTATTTTCATCAATCTCGCCCAATCTTACAGCAAAATATGGTTGCTGTCTTAAACAATCTAATAATCTAGTTCTAAATTTAAAAGTATCGGTTTTTCCAAGATTTAATGATTTATCTGTTTTTTCTATGGGCGGTATTGGAACATTTTTATTTAATGGTTCGCAGTCATAAACATAAACTCTATATAAATAATCTCTATTTCTTTTAACAGACTCAAACACATAATCTTTTAATCTTTTAGCTAATTCTTCAGGAGTCATATCTTTGATATGTTTTAAAGTGTTATATCTTTCTATAAAAAAGGATAAATCTACCAAAACAGCAGTTTTTCTAGGCTGTATAACAGAAAAATTTATATCTTCACTAAAATTATTCATAAAAGTCCTACTATACATAACGAGATGTCAATCTAAAAATAAACGGCTAGACGACTTCTCGCTATGCAATGATGATTTATTATAACATAATAAATTAAAATTGCTATAACTTTTCAAAAAGACATTTGTAAAAATTTTGTAAAGTTTTTTTAAAATTACTCGATATAGTCAGTGAATCTTTTCAAAAATATTGCTTAATTAAGCGTGAGAAATCACGCTTAACTTTTATTTCTTTCTTTTAATTTAGCAATCACATCATTTAAACTCAAATCCGCATCAGCTAATAACACTTCTAAATGATAAAGTAAATCAGCTGCTTCATTTATCAACTCATCTTTATCTTTAATAGTAGCAGCCAAAGCGGTTTCAACGCCTTCTTCACCTACTTTTTGTGCTATGCGTTTAGTGCCTTTTGAAAAAAGTTCAGCCGTGTAAGAAGAGCTTGCGCAAGTATTTTTGCGTGAGTTGATAAGTCTTTCAAGACGCGATAAAAATACAAAATCAGCTTTTTTAGAAAGCGTTTCAAAACAAGAAGTATCGCCTGTATGACAAGTAGCGCCTTGAGCTTTTACAAGGATTAAAATACAATCTCTATCACAATCAAGTCCCATATCTATGATATGCAAGAAATTCCCGCTTTGCTCACCTTTCATCCACAAACGCTCTTTAGTGCGTGAGTAAAATACAACCTTTTGGTGCTTAAAACTCTCTCTTAGAGCTTGTTCATTCATAAAACCTTGCATTAAAACTTCACAAGAATGATAATCTTGGATTATCACAGGGATAAGGTTATTTACCTTTTGCCAATTTATGCTTTTTATAAATTCTTCTTCATTTATACCCATAGTTTTTCCTTTTAAATACGAATTTGTATGCCTTGATCTTTTAAAAATAGTTTTAATTCTTTAATATCTATAAGTTTTTTATGAAACACTGAAGCTGCTAAAGCTCCATCAACACCAAGTTTAAAAGCGTCTAAAAAATGCTCTTTAGCTCCTGCGCCACCGCTTGCTACTAAAGGCACAGGACAAATTTGTCTAACTTTAGCAAGTTGATCTAGATCATAACCCTTTCTCATGCCATCTTGATTCATCATATTTAGTACGATTTCGCCAGCTCCTAGCTCGCATGCTTGCTTTACCCACTCTAGTGTTTTTTTACCACTATGATGAGATTTGTTCTCATCTCCGGTATATTTATATACTAAAAGCTCGTTGTTTTCATCTTTAAAAGTATCTATGCCTACGACTACACATTGAACTCCAAAGCTTTTTGCAAGGCGTGAGATTAAATCAGGATCATTTAAAGCAGGGGAATTAATAGAAATTTTATCAGCACCATTTGCTAAAAGCTCTTTTGCGTCATCTTCGCTTTTTATACCCCCTGCGACGCAAAATGGTATAGAGATATTTTGTGCTACTTTGCTTACCCAAGCTCTATTGATACGCTCATTCTTGGCTGAAGCTGTAATATCATAAAATACAAGCTCATCAATGCCATTTTGTGAGTAAAATTTAGCAAGTTCTATAACATCTCCCATATCTTCATGATTTTTAAACTGCACCCCTTTAACTACTCTACCATCTTTTACATCTAAACATGCGATTATGCGTTTTGTAAGCATTCTTGAGCCTCCTTTATGCTAAATTCTTTATCAAGCAAGGCTTTGCCTACGATGATACCACTTACTATGCCATTTAGCTTTTTAAAATCTTCTAAGCTCGCCACACCTCCGCTTGCTTGGGTTTGCAAATGTGGAAATTTCTCATGCAAAGCTTTGTATAAAGTGATGTTTGCTCCACTCATCGTGCCATCTTTAGAAATATCTGTGCATAAAATATGCTTTACATCTTTATAAAAATTTAAAAGCTCAAACAAACTCTCATCGCTTGTTTTACTCCATGCATCAACAGCCACAAAAAACTCATCTTTAACGCAAATACTATCAAGTGCTAAGACTATATTTTCAACGCCAAATTCATTTAAAAGCTCTTGTGTAAGGGGCTTATTTTTAACCGCTAAAGAGCCTATAACTACGCGTTTAACACCACTATCAAACAAAGCTTTAACCTCGTCTTTAGTGCGAATTCCTCCACCTACTTGAAGATTTACTCTAATCTTAGAAGCTAGGTTTTCTATGAGTTTTAGTTGTCTCTTACTAGGATCTTTTGCACCGCTTAAATCCACCAAATGAAGCCAAGCAACACCTTGAGCCTCATACTCTTGAAATTTAACTAAAGGATCAAAGCTGTATTCTTGCTTTTTAGCATAATCTCCTTTATAAAGCCTTACTACTTTGCCATCTATTAAGTCTAATGCCGGAATGATTTGAGTTTGCATTTTTACCTACATATTTATGAAATTTTTTAATAATACTTCACCCGCTTCGCCGCTTCTTTCAGGATGAAACTGCACACCATAAAAATTGTCTTTATTTAAACTTGCACTAAATTTGGTAGAATACTCACACTCTGCGATGGTGTATTCATTTAAACTCACACAATAACTATGCACAAAATAAAAATAAGCTCCATCTAAGCCTTTAAAAAGCTCATGAGAGCTAAAGACTTGATTCCACCCCATATGTGGGAAAGTAAAATTTGTTTTTTCTTGGAATTTTTGTGTTTCAAAAGACATAATACCAAGTGTTTTTTGGTGTAATTCTTCTGAAAATTTACCCAAAATTTGCATACCAAGACAAATGCCTAAAAGTGGTTTTGTGGTAGTTTGGATAAAATTTTCTAAATTAAGTGCTTGTAGATTAGCCATTGCTTTAGCTGCTGTGCCAACCCCAGGAAGTAAAAGCTTATCTGCTTGTGAGAGTTCTTTTAAATCATGCGTGATAATACTTTTTTGTCCTAAACGCTCGAGTGCAAAAGCAAGTGAAGCTAAATTCGCACAACCTGTATCTATAATAGCTAGTTTCATGATAAACACTTTCTTGAAAAATTAAATTCCCATTTCATATTTTACACTCTCTTTCTCATATTGCTTAGCAATACTCTCATAATCTGCAAAATATACAATATCTTTTATTTTTTCATAAATAGAATTCGAAATTATATTTTGAAATTCTCTATATCTATTTTTATGCGCAACAATAAAAAATTTTGCTCTAAAATCCTGAAGCTCATAAAAACGGTTAATAGAATTTTTTATATTAGTAGAATGCTCTACCTCATAAAAAGCATGAGGCATTTTTCGTTCATTAAACCAAATACAATCGCTAAATTTAGCTTTTTGTGTCAATTCATCATATGTAAAACTATAAAGAGAATCTAAAGTAGCCAAGTCGCCTAACCTAGTATCCATAAAATATTTATTCTTATCTTGACTAGGAACAAAAGTTTGAAAGCCTCTTAAATTTCCAATTGAGACAATAAGCCCTTGATAATAAGAATGACTAAACTGACATTCGTTATTTATCAAATTTAATTTTTTTTCAATCTCATGCTTTTTCTCTGTTAAACCCCAAAGTCCTGCTGTGATTTTATAAAATTCTTTATTTGTTTGTAATATTCTTCTAATACTTGCAAAAGGTGTTTTTGTTTCCCATTTACTAACATTTGTCAGCATATAAAGCTGGCTTAAAGTTGCAAAGTTATTATTATTTTTAAAAGCTTCTATAACATTATCTTTTTGTTTCATTGTTAAGTCTCATATAACATAATAAGTGATCATATTTTACAAACACTTGCATTATAAAAAAAATTTTCATATCACTCCTTTAGAGCTTGCTAGGTTTTCATTTTCTATTTTTATAGCCATTTTTAAAGCTCTTGCAAAGGCTTTAAAAAGTCCTTCGGCTTTGTGATGATCGTTTTTGCCTTTAACTTTTAAATGCAAACTCGCACCCATAGCATAGCTTAGTGAGTAGAAAAAATGCTCTATCATTTCTGTGCTTAATTCTCCAAGCTTTTCTTTTTTAAACTTAGCCTTATAAACTAAATGCGGTCTATTACAAAAGTCAATCGCGCAACTTGCCAAGCACTCATCCATAGGTAAAACAAAGCCATATCTTGCAATACCTATTTTTTGATCTAGTGCATTTTTAATAGCCTCGCCCAAAGCAAGTGCGACATCTTCTACGCTATGATGTTCATCAACTTCTAAATCTCCTTTGCATTTTATCTCTAAAGATATATTTGCATGCGTAGCAATTTGCTCTAACATATGATCAAAAAATGCGATATTTGTTTTTATATTAGCTTTTGCTTTTTCATTAAAAGCCATTTTAACTTGAATTTGGGTTTCTTTGGTATTACGCTCTATACAGGCACTGCGGTAATTTTGTAAAATAAAATCAGCGATTTGTTCCCAGTTAAAATCGTTTTTGTCATATTTTAAACCTTGAATTCCAAGATTTTGCGCCAAAAGCATATCGCTGTCTCTATCGCCTATAACAAAACTTTTGGTTTTATCATAAAGTTTATTTTTGATATAGTTTTCAAGCATGGCAGTTTTTGGCTTCCTGCAGGCGCAATTTTCATGCTCAAAATGCGGACATATAAAAATATCTTCAAATTCTATGCCACAACTTTGAAAAACACTTAGCATTTTTTCATGAGCCTTGTCAAAATTTTCCCTAGGAAAAGAATTTGTGCCTAGGCCGTCTTGATTACTCACCATAACAAATTTAAAACCAAAATTTTTTAACTTTAAAAGTGCATTGATGGCACCTTTTTCAAACTCAAGTTTTTCTAAAGAATCGATTTGAAAATCATCTTTTGGCTCATCAATGAGCGTGCCATCTCTATCAATAAATAAAATTTTTGCACTCATTTTAGACTTTCTAATCTTAAACTCACGGCATTTTTATGCCCATCAAGCCCTTCAGCTGCTGCTAAAATTTCCACCACAGGACCAAGCTTTTTAAAGCCTTCTTTGCTAAGTTCTTGTACACTCATTCTTTTCATAAAATCAGCAAGCCCTAATGAAGAATAAGACTTAGTAAAACCATAAGTTGGTAATACATGATTTGTCCCACTTGCATAATCTCCCATGGATTCTGGAGAATACTCACCTAAAAATATTGAACCTGCATGCATAATATCATCAAGCAAGCTAGATGGATTTTGTGTATGAATGATCAAATGCTCAGGTGCATAGTCATTTGAAATACTTATGGCATGTTTTATATCTTTTGCAAGAATGATTTTAGAGTGTGCTAAAGATTTTGAAGCAATTTCTTTACGCGAGAGTTTTTCAAGCTGTAAAGCAACTTCATTATCTACTTCTTTGGCTAATTTTTCACTTGTGCAAACTAAAATCGCTTGAGAATCTGCTCCATGTTCAGCTTGCGAGAGTAAATCTGAGGCTATAAATTTAGCATTAGCAAACTCATCTGCTAAAACTAACACTTCAGAAGGCCCTGCTTGCATATCAATAGCTACTCCATGATTATTAACTTGCTTTTTGGCTTCAGTTACAAAGGCATTTCCTGGGCCAAAAATTTTATCCACTTTTTGCACACTTTGCGTTCCATAAGCAAGCGCTGCTATGGCTCCTGCTCCACCTATTTGATACACTGCATCAACTTCGCAAAGTTTTGCCACAAAAGCAATGGCAGGATGTAATGGCGCTGGGGAAGCTAAGGCTATGAATTTACATTTTGCAATTTTAGCAGGGATAGCTAGCATAAGTGCGGTTGAAAAAAGTGGTGCTAAGCCTCCTGGTATATAAAGCCCTACTTTTTCAATGGCTCTTGTTAGCACCTTGCAAGTTACCCCTTCAAAGGTTTGAACCTCTATGGTTTGACTTTCTTGAGCTTTGTGGAATTTATAGATATTTTCATAAGCTATTTTGATAGCTTGTTTTAACTCATCATCAATTTGCTCTGCTAAATTACTAAGCTCTTCATCACTTAGTTTGATGGAATTTAACTCTACTTTATCAAATTTTATAGCCATTTGTTTTAAAGCTTCATCGCCATTTATTTTAACATCTTCAATAATTTGTTCTACTATGGTTTTAACCTGCGCATTAGCACTCATAGCAGGACGCTTGAGTGCTAATTCTTGTTCGTTTTGGTTTAATTTTTCAAAATCAAGTATTTGCATTTTTATCCTTTAAGAGAGCATTTTTTCAATAGGTAAAACTAAAATCGCACTTGCACCTTCTTTTTTCAAAGCTTCCATAGTTTCCCAAAATAAATTTTCTTGACTTACCATATGTAATGCCACTCTAGCTTTATCATTTTCTAAAGGTAAAATCGTAGGTTTTTCAACACCTGGTAACAAGGCTGTGATTTTTTCTAGCTTTTCAATAGGAGCATGCAACATGATGTATTTTGACTCTCTTGCTTGCATAACTCCATGAATTCTAATGAGTAATTTATCGATTAATTCTTGTTTGTGTGAAGCTAAACTTTCTTTTCTTTGGATAATGCAAGCTTTTGACTTATAAATTACCATAACTTCTTTAAGTCCGTTTGCTTTTAAAGTAGCACCACTTGAAACTAAATCACAAATTCCATCAGCTAAATTTGCACTTGGTGCTACTTCAACTGAGCCTGTTAGCATACAAGTTTTATAAGGGATGTTATTTTCTTCCATAAAACGCTTTAAAAGCTGTGGATAAGAAGTTGCTATGCGTAAATTTTTAAAACTTTCTATACCTTTATACTCACTATTTTCTGGTAATGCTAAAGACAAGCGGCACCCACCAAAATCAAGCTTTTTAAGCATTATAAAATCTGCATTTTCGTTTTTTGATTTTCTTTCTAACTCATTTTCTTCTAAAACATTTTCTCCAACTATGCCAAGATCTACTACTCCATCAAAAATTAACCCTGGTATATCATCATCTCTTACTCTAAGTAAATCAATAGGTAAATTTGTAGAAAAAGCAATTAAACTTTGATCGTGTATGCGAAGTTTTACGCCTATAGACTCAAGCAAGGCAATAGAATCTTTACTTAAACGACCTGATTTTTGTATAGCTATGCGTAATCTTGAATTTTCTTGCATTTTTTTCCTTTTTTGTAGTTAAAAAGATTAATAGTAGCAAAAAATGGATAAAAATACAAAAAATAGTAAGTAAATAAATAAAAATAAGAAGTTTTTAGCCTTTAAAAGGCTAAAAATTAAGCTACGAATTCGATGAAAGCCATTTCTGCAGCATCGCCACGGCGGATTCTTGTTTTGATAATTCTTGTATAACCACCATTTCTATCTGCGAATTTAGGTGCAATTTCTGTTACAAGTTTATTTGTAGCTTCTTTATCTTGCAAGCTAGCAAAAACTGCTCTGTGAGCATTGAAATCACCTTTTCTTGCACGAGTGATCAATCTTTCAACATAACCTCTTAATTCTTTTGCTTTAGGTAATGTTGTTTCTATTTTACCTGCTTTAATAATAGCAATGGTAAGGTTTTTTAATAAGGCTGCACGATGAGTAGAAGTGCGACCTAACTTTCTATATCCATGTCTATGTCTCATTGATTATCCTTCATTTTGTGCTTTTAATTCTGTAATTTTTTTCTTTAGCGTTTCTTTTGCACTATCACTGAGTTTTGAATTTCCTATAGGGAAACCTATAGATTCCATTACACTTTTAATCTCATCTAAAGATTTTTTACCAAGATTTTTTAAATCTGCAAGTTCGCTAACACTCATTAAAGCAAGTTCACCAATATAAACTACATTTGCTTTTTCTAAGCAGTTAAAACTTCTTGCACTTAAATTTAACTCAGTTATATTTTGAAGTAATTTTACATGTTCTACTTCATTATTTGGTGTTTGACTTCTTACAACGCTTTGTGCATTAGTGATTTTATCAAACACTGATAATTGTTTATACATTGCTTCTAAAGCATTTTTAAAAGCGTCACTTGGTGAAATTTGACCATCAGTTGTGATTGTAAAAACAACTTTTTCATAATCTGGATTATCTTCAAAAAGCACTTTTTCTATATCATAAACCGCATGTTTTACCGGAGTAAAGAACGCATCAAGTGCTATAAATTCAGGATCTAAGAAATTTTGAATTTCTTCAGAAGGCACATAACCTATACCTTTTTCAATGATTAAAGTAAATTCTAAATCTGCATCTTCATTAATCGTTGCAAGATAGCTATCTGCATTCACAACTTCAACAACTTCATTGTCTAAGTCTTTTCCGCAAATTTCTTTTGGTCCTTTAAAACTAAAAGTTACGATTTCTTTTTCAGAATCTGTTTTTAGTTTAAATCTTAATTTTTTTAGATTGATAATAAACAATGCTACATCTTCAAGCATACCACGCATACTATCAAATTCATGTGCTACGCCTTTGATTTTAACTCCTGTTGGAGCAAAACCTACTGTGCTTGAATAAAGCAAACGACGCAAAGGATGCGCCAAAGTAATAGCATAACCAATTTCAAAAGGCCATGCACTTACTTTTGCTACTGTATCACTGATATTTTCAATACTAAACTCTGTTGGTGTATAAGCAGAAGTTGTAATATGTCTCATATCAAAAACCTTTATTATTTAGAGTACAACTCAACGATATATCTTTCCTCAACTGGAATGATAACTTCTTCTCTTTCAGGTTTTCTTGTAAAAATTCCAAATCTTTTATCTTTTTCTACATCAACCCAAGCAACTATACCAGTTTGAGCAGTAAGTTCGATCGCTCTTGAAATTTGAGGATTGTTTTTGCTTTTTTCAATCACTTCAACTTTTTGACCTGCCTCTACTCTATAACTAGGAATATCTACTCTTTTACCATTTACTAAAATGTGTCCATGAGTTACAAGTTGTCTAGCAAAACGGCGTGTTGTAGCAAAACCCATTCTATAAACAACATTATCAAGTCTTTGTTCTAAAAGCTGGATTAAAAGCGCACCGGTATTGCCATCTTTTCTAGCAGCTTCACTAAATAATCTTCTAAATTGTTTTTCACTAACACCATACATAAATTTAGCTTTTTGTTTTTCTCTTAATTGAAGTCCATATTCACTAATTTTAGCTTTTCTTTGTCCATGCTGACCTGGTGCGTAAGGGCGTTTATCTAAAGCACTTTTACCTGCTAATCTTCTTTCGCCTTTCATTGCCAAGCTTACGCCAAGTCGTCTTTCTAATTTTTCTACTGGTCCTCTATATCTTGCCATTATAATTCTCCTAAATCTTATATCTTATTCTTAGACACGACGACGTTTTGGTGGTCTACAACCATTATGAGCTAATGGGGTAATATCTTTTAAGAAAGTTACTTTGATACCTTCCATAGCACCTACACTTTTAACTGCTGTTTCACGACCACTTCCTGGCCCTTGTACTTTAATGCCTACTTCTTTAATACCATGTTCTTTTGCTTTATTTAAAGCATCTTCTACTGCTTGTTGTGCCGCATAAGGAGTTGATTTTTTAGAACCTTTAAATCCTAAACCACCTGCACTACTCCATGCAATAGCATTTCCCATTTCATCAGTTACAGTAACCATAGTATTATTAAATGTTGCACTGATATAAACTATACCTTTAGCTATATTTTTTTTAACTATTTTTTTCTTAACAACTTTTCTTTTTGCCATTTTCTATCCTTATGATTTTGCACCAACGGTTTTTCTCTTACCTTTTCTAGTTCTGGCATTTGTTTTTGTTTTTTGACCACGAACCGGTAAGCCTTTTCTATGTCTTAAGCCTCTAAAGCTTCCTAGATCCATTAATGCTTTGATATCCATAGCAACTTGTTTTCTAAGATCACCCTCAACCATATAGTTTTCTTGAATTTCTTTACGGATAGCCGCTGCTTCGTCCTCACTTAACTCATGAACTCTTTTATCATAAGAAATTCCGGTTTTATCTAAGATTTTTCTTGAAGTATGCAAACCTATACCATAAATATAAGTCAAACCATATTCAATTCTTTTTTTCTTTGGTAAATCTACACCTGCAATACGAGCCATAAATTATCCTTGTCTTTGTTTGTGTTTTGGATTTTCGCAAATAATGCGAACTACGCCTTTACGACGAACTACTTTGCATTTGTCACACATCTTTTTAACAGATGGTCTAACTTTCATGCTTTACTCCTGTTATTGTAAATTCCACTTTTTTACAACTGCACCAGGTTTTTAGAGCAACCAACTATTTTCAAAATAAGTGGTGATTTTGAAAATACTTCTTCATACAGTTTTATTGCAATTTCTGCAAAAGTGCTAATTATACTTTACTTTTGCTTTTAAACAACTTAGACTTATTTGTATCTAAATGTAATACGACCCTTATCAAGACTATAAGGCGTTAGCTCTACTTTAACTCTATCGCCAGGCATAATTCTAATATAATGCATACGCATTTTACCTGCAATATGACAAAGTATCACATGTTTATTATCTAATTCGACTTTAAAAGTCGCATTAGGTAAAGCTTCGATTACATTACCATCGATTTCGATAATATCATCTTTTGCCAATATTTCTCTCCTTTCTATAAAATACAAAGCTATTATTTTATCACAATTTTTCTTTTTAAATTTTTAATATTTTTTTACAAACTATAATATTTTTACTATAATTACAAAATTACTACAAAAAGAAAGTATTTATAGATGTCAAAAACTTTAAAAAGAGGTGATTTTAAAACTCTTTCCTTATCTTCTTTGGGTGGAGCTTTAGAATTTTATGATTTTGTTATTTTTGTATTTTTTGCTAATTATATTTCAAGAAATTTTTTTCCTAGTGATTTAAGTGATTTTTGGAAACTTTTAAACACTTATGGGGCTTTCGCAGCAGGATATTTAGCTAGACCAATCGGTGGTATAATTATGGCACATTTTGGAGATAAAATGGGTCGCAAAAAGATGTTTATGCTTAGTATATTACTCATGGTGCTTCCAACTTTCTCTCTAGCTTTTATACCTACTTTTGAAACTATAGGATATTTTGCTCCTATTTTTTTACTACTTGTTAGAATAGCTCAAGGTATAGCTATAGGCGGGGAACTCCCTGGTGCTTGGGTATTTGTAAAAGAACATGCGCCCGATGGAAGAGATAGTTTTTATATTAGCGCTATTAATGCTTCTATGGCTTTTGGAATTCTTTTAGGTTGTATTGTTGCCTTAGCGATTAATCATTACTTTGATCAAGAAGCAATTTATGAATATGCTTGGCGTATTCCATTTGCTATAGGTGGATTTTTTGGTATCATTTCTATATATCTTAGAAAATTTTTAGAAGAAACACCTGTTTTTCAAAAAATGCGACAAGAAAATGATTTAGAAAAATTTCCTTTAAAAACACTTTTTAAAGAAAAAAATATTTATTTAGACATCATTGCTTCTATGCTTTTAACTTGGATGCTCACAGCCTGCGTGATAATACTTATTTTACTTATGCCCAATTTTATATCAGAAGTTTTGATTCTTGATAAAACAGATGCGATTTTAATCCAAATGTTTGCAATAGTAATTTTATCTTGTGGAACTTTACTTGCTGGAATTTGGGTTGATAAATTTGGTTTTTTAGCTACCGCTTTAATTTTTACCATAGGATTTAGTTTATCGTGCTTTTTTTATTTTTATTTTTTCTATGCTCAAATTTTGCATTTGAGTATATATTTTTATTTTATAGCGTGTTTTTTTGGTGGTATTAATGCTTTAGCACCTATTTTAATGTGTAAAATTTTTAAGCCAAGTATTCGTTTTAGTGGAATTTCTTTTTCTTATAATATAGCTTATGCAATAGCGGGTGGTTTCACTCCTCAACTTGTATTTGCATTACATTCTTTGGCTATAAAACCTGAAAATCCTTTCGTGTATGGAATTTTTATTTATATTTTGTTTTTATCCCTGATAACACTGATAACTACCATATTTACTTATAAGAGGTTAAGATTTTAATGTTATAATTAAAAAAAATTATTAATTAAAAATTTATAAAATTAAAGGAAAATGATTATGAAAATTTTTATTGTTTTAATACTTTCTTTGTTACCACTTTTAGCATTTGAAATGATTACACCTATACCAGAAGGCATTCCTTATAATAAAGAAAAAGCTATTTTAGGAAAAAAACTCTATATGGATACAAGTTTATCAAAAGATAAAAAAGTATCTTGCAATAGTTGTCATGATATTGCAAATTTTGGAGTAGATAATAAAACTTTTTCAACAGGTATTAATGGCATAATAGATGAGCCATTCCATACTCCTACAAATTTTAATGCCGTTTTTAGCCTAGCACAATTTTGGAGAGGCAATGCAAAAGATTTACAAGAACAAGCCAAACATCCTTTGTTAAACCCTAAAGAAATGGGGTTAAAAGATGCAGATGAAGTGGTGCAAATAGTAAAAACTAACGCAATTTATGAAAAAGAATTTAAAAGACTTTACGGAGAAGTTACCTTTGATAATATAGCAGATGCTTTAGCTGAATTTCAAAAAACCTTACTTACGCCAAATTCCCCATTTGACCGCTACTTAAAGGGAGATAAAAACGCTATAAGCGAACAAGCAAAAAGAGGCTATAATGCCTTTTTATCAAATGGTTGTATAGCATGCCATCAAGGACAAAATATAGGTGGAAATATGTATCAAAAAATGGGAGTATTTGTTCCTTATGATAATGGAACAAATTGGAAAGGACGCTATGAGATCACTCAAGATCCTCACGATCAATTTGTAGTAAAAGTGCCAAGTCTTAGAAACATAGCCAAAACTGCTCCTTATTTTCATGATGGTTCTATGCCAACACTTGATGCTTGCGTACAATTTATGGCGTATTATCAGCTTGGTAAATTTTTAGAGCAAGATGTAGTTGATGATATAGTTGCATTTTTAAATTCTTTAACAGGAGAATACCATGATCCACTCAAATAAAAAAACTTTCTCTTTTTTAAAACAATTCATCACTTTATCCATAGTGGTTTTGGTATTGCTTTTAACTTTGACTTTATTTATTTTTAATACTTACAATACCACCAAAAGAAATTCACTTATTATGGATTCTTTTCAAAAATTAGAAATTCTAGATACTAAAATAGATGAAATTTTTAAAAATAAACTAAATCTACAAAACTATGACATTAGCGTCAAACTAGTAAGAGATTTTGAAAATACTTTAGCTATTTTAAAAGCCAATGAAATAGATACTAAAAAGCTAGAAGCAATTTTTCAGAAAAAAAATACACAACTACAACATTTTAAATCAGCCAATTCTATTGCTATAAATTCAAAGCTTTATCTTTATGAAATTCAACAAGAAATCATCAAACAAACAAATCAATTAGCACTCACTACTCAAGAGGCTAAACAAATAGAATATATAGGAAATATTTTAAGCATTATAGGAACTATGGATATATTAGAACCTTTAGCACAAAATAGATTACAAAATCTTGTCACAAATTTAAACGCAAAAGATTCTCAATTACCACAAGAGTTATTTGAGCTTTTTAATACACATTGTAAGATGATATTAAGTCAAATTAAAATATTAAAAGATAATTCTCAAAGTTTTCTTGATCAAGAACTGCAAAAACAAATTCTAGCACACCAAAATTTAATTGCTAAAAATATCAATCTACAAAATAAATATAATCTTTATACAGCTATAGGAATTTTCCTATTTACCTTAGTTGTATTGATTTTTTTCATACTTTTAACATTAAAAAAAGTAATCATACCTATATCTTTACTTGAAAAACTAAGTGCAAATCTAGCGGGAGAACATGCGAATTTAAGTGCAAGATTAGACATTGATAAAAAAAGTGAATTAGCTACAAGTGCTGGCTATATTAATTCTTTCATACAGATAGTGCAAAATTCAGTTTTAGAAGCCATACAAACTGCAAATTCAAGCCACAAAAGCTCACAAAAACTTTCCCAAAATGCTGAAATTTTACAGCAAAGTTCACTTTTACAACATGAGCAAATTTCTAATGTCCATGAAATAAGTTCTGTTTTAGAAAGTCATATAGACTTAACTCAAAATCTAGCTAAAAATACTATAAAAGATATGCATGATATGCAAGAAGTTATGGGAGAAGTTGAAAAAACGCTTAAAGAGCTAGTAGAGCTTATATTACTAAGTGGAGAAAAAGAACAAAGTGTTTTAAGTGCTATGGATATACTAGTACAAAGTGCTGATAGTATTGTAGAAGTTACAGCAGCTATTAAAGATATAGCCGATCAAACTAACTTGCTAGCTTTAAATGCAGCTATTGAAGCGGCTCGTGCAGGAGAACATGGTAGAGGCTTTGCTGTTGTTGCTGATGAAGTTAGAAACTTAGCTGATAAAACTACAAAATCTTTAGTCGCTATAGAAACTACTGTAAGAACTATAGTACAACAAATCAATGACAACAAAAGCTTGATGGATGGAATTCATCAATCTATGAGTGATACTTCCAACAAAGCTAATATCTTACAAGGTGAAGTCGGTGCTTCTATAGAAAAATTAAAAACAAGTATCCATTCTACTAAAATTATGGAAGAAAAAAGTGATGAGTCAAAAGCTAAAATGAATGAGTTAGAACAAAATGTAGAAAAAGTGACTGAACTTGCAAATTGTGTTAAAAACTATTCACTCGAGCTAACACAAATTTCACAAGATGTTTTAGAAAATGCCTCTAAACTTTCAGAAAAACTAAAAACATTTGAGTAAGAAAGTTTAAACTTTCTTACTTAGATAAAATATCTGCTTTGCCATTTATAATTGCAACACAATGCTCATAATGAGCAGCATTTAATCCATCTTTGCTTCCTGCTTCCCAATTACCTTTTAAATGTACCGGTGTGCCATCTTTTTGACATACCATAGGCTCTATGCAAAATACCATGCCATTTTTGATTTTAGGTCCACTTTTTGCACTAGCACCTGGTTCTAAATAATTTGGAATTTCAGGCTCACCGTGTGGCTTTTTACCTATACCATGACCACAATAACCTTTCAAAGGTACAAATCCTCTTTTAGCGATAAACTCGCCAAGCTCATATGAAAGCTCTTTAAAACGCATACCTTCTTTGATAATATCTATAGCATAATACAAAGCATCTTTAGCACAAGCAATCAAAGCCTCATCAGTGGCTGAAATTTGACCTATAGGTATAGTCCTTGCTGCATCTCCATAATATCCATCTATGCAAGTACCCACATCAAGCCCTAAAATATCGCCTTCTTTTAAAATACGCTCATCCCCTACACCATGAATGCAAGCTTGATTAAGCGAGATACAAATACTGCCTGGAAAACCATATAAGCCTTTAAAAGATGGTTTTGCACCATGATCAAGTATAAATTCTTCTGCTTTAATGTCAATTTCTTTTAAACTCATACCCGGAACTATAATGCCCTCTAGATAGTCAAGCGTTCTAGCTACAAGTTCATTTGCCTTGCGTAGTTTTTCTATTTCTGCTAGTTTTTTGATTTCTATCATTTATATTTTCCTTAAAATTTTTAAAAATTTAGCATTTATGCGCTTTTAAAAGCTTTAAGGAAAAACCTTAAGTTTTAAAACTTAAGGTTTTAACATACACTTGTAAGATTAGTAGCTAGGCCACCTAAAGAAGTTTCTTTGTATTTTGAATTCATGTCTTTGCCGGTTTCATACATAGTTTTTATAACCTCATCAAGACTTACTTTTGGAGTTGATTTTCTACTCATTGCCATTCTAGCAGCTGAAATTGCTTTAATCGCTCCAAAGGCATTTCTTTCTATACAAGGAATTTGCACTAAACCACTTACTGGATCACAAGTTAAACCTAAATGATGCTCCATTGCAATTTCAGCAGCATTACAAGCTATCTTTGCATCAAAACCCATTACAGTAGCCATAGCTCCTGCTGCCATAGAACTTGCACTACCAATTTCAGCTTGACAGCCAGCTTCAGCACCACTTATACTTGCATTTTTCTTATAAAAAGAACCTATTAACATAGCAGTAAGTAAAAAATTAATGGCTTTTTCATCGTTAAAACCAATAGTATGATTTTTAAGATAAAGCATTACAGCAGGTACAACAGCACATGCACCATTAGTTGGTGCAGTTACCACTCTAGCTCCACTTGCATTTTCCTCTGCAATAGCAATAGCATATAAAGAAATAAAATCAATAATTCCTAAAGGATCACTTGTCATAGCCAAACGCTCATTAAGTCCTTTGGCACGGCGTTTTAAATGTAAATTCCCTGGAAGAAAATCTGAGCTTGGATGAATACCATTATAATAAACTTCTTGCATTACTTCCCAAATTTCTAAACAATAAGCTCTAATTTCTTCTTTAGTGTGAAATTGAAGCTCATATTCATAAGAGAGTTTTGCTAGATCCCATGAATTTTCTTCGCAAATTTTTAAAGCATCACTTGCGTTATTAATATCAAGTTCTAATTTGGTATGTTTTTGCTCACAAGCTCCGTCTTTGTGTTTTTGAAGTTCAGCTTCACTCATAACAAAACCACCACCTACTGAATAATAAATTTCTTCAGCAATGATTTCTCCATTTTCATTATAAGCACTTATTTTCAATCCATTTTCATGCAAAGGTAAAAAGTCTTTTTCAAAAATCAAATCTTTATCATAATCAAAATTTAATTCTTTTTGAGCATCTAAAACCAAAATTTTATCTTGCAAAATTTTATTAAACACACGATCTTGCAAAGCAACATTTAATTCTTTTGCTCTTAAGCCACTCAACCCCCATATAATAGCTTTATCACTTAAATGGCCTTTACCAGTAAGCGATAAAGAGCCATAAAGTTTGATTTGAATTTTTGTAATTTGCGTGATTTTATCTTTGATTTTTTCACAAAACATATTCCCTGCTAGCATTGGTCCTAAAGTATGAGAAGATGAAGGACCAACACCAACTTTAAATATACTTAAATTACTACTCATTCAT
Source organism: Campylobacter sp. IFREMER_LSEM_CL908 (assembly GCF_025771545.1). Lineage (NCBI taxonomy): Bacteria > Pseudomonadati > Campylobacterota > Epsilonproteobacteria > Campylobacterales > Campylobacteraceae > Campylobacter > Campylobacter sp. IFREMER_LSEM_CL908. Next base: position 8,294 of record NZ_JAKMQK010000013.1, on the reverse strand, counting down.
CAGCACCTTAAAAAGTATAAATTACAGTGATGATTGTCAAAATACCTGTGATAAACACAAATGCATCTAAAGCTTTGTTTTGGAATTTTTTCATTTTAGATACAGTGTAAATTGCAATCATAGGCATTAAAAATAAGATTGCGGCAATGATTGGACCACCTAAGCTTTCAATAAAACCTAAAATACTTGGATTTACATAAGCAGTAATTAACATAACAATATACATTACCAAAGTTGAATAAACTGCGATTTTTTTCAAATCCGGATTATCATTACCTGCTAATTTACAACATTTTCTAACTATACCATAAGCACCTTCCCTAGCACCAAAATAATGCCCAAAGAATGAACTAGAAATTGCTAAAAATGCGATTAGTGGACCACCATAAGAAATAAATGGATTATCAAGTTTATTAGCAAAATAAGAAAGTACAGGTATGTTTTGTGCTCTAGCTTCAGCAAGTTCTGCAGGAGTTAAAGAAAGCACACAAGATACCACAAAAAACATTACAAAAGCAAGTAACATTACAGAAGTTCTAAATAACACTTGATTTGCTTTTTGTACTGAATTTTCAGGATATTGTCTTTTTACACTTAAAGAAAAAGTAGAAATCGCTGGTGAGTGATTAAATGAAAACACTAAAACCGGTAAAGTTAGCCATACTATAGTAATAAATTCTTTTGTTCCAGGAATAGCACTAAAACTTTCAAACGACCATTGCGGGATAAGATATAAAGAAAATAAAAATAAAATAGCACATAAAGGATATACAAGCCACTCACATACTTTGGTAATTAATTCTTCACTAAAAAGCATAATAAGCATAAAAATACTTACTAAAACAAAAGCAAAAAGCGCTCTATAAAAAGGAAGTAAATTAGCTATAGTTTTTCCTTGCTCATTTACACTTGTTTGATACATAGCACTAATTGCGTTTGCGAAAGAACCATTTGGATCTAAAAGTGGTAAGAATTGATTATAAATAAAACTCTCAAAAGTATTAGTTATACCTACACAATATGCTAAACAAATTGGGAAAATTGCAAAGAAATAAAGCACAGAAATAAAAATACTTACTTTTCTACCAAAATACTCTTCAGCCGCATGAGTAATATCTTTATCATTACCATTTGCTTGACATACAAAACGACTTAAGGCTCTATGGCTTAAATACACCATTGGAAAAATAATCAAAGCCATTACAACAACTGGCCAAAAACCACCAACACCTGCTTTAATAGGTAAAAATAAAATCCCCGCACCAACTGCAGTCCCAAAAAGAGAAAGCATCCAACGCGTATCAAAAGAATTCCACTTAAGATTATCCACATTTTCTCCTTGTAAAAAATAATAAAAAAAGCTTTTACCTAAAAACTTTTTGTATTATTTTACAAATATGCTCTTGAGTAGTTTGGCGTGATTTTTTCCCTTTCATTTAAAGCAACTGCGGCTTCATTTGCAAAATTTGGATTTCTTAATAATTTTCTACCATAACAAACTAAATCACACACCTCACCCAAAAGCAAAGCCTCACCTTCGCTAGCACTATTTATAAGACCCACGCAAGATATAGGAATTTTAACAACTTCTTTTAAAGCCTTAGCATAAGGAGCTTGGTAAAGTGGTGCTATATTTGGCACTAAAGAAGGTTTGTTGATATTTCCACCTGCTGAAATATCTAACATATCAACGCCTAAATTTTCTAAAATCAAGGCAAGTTTTTTACTATCTTCCAAATTCCAACCACCCTCTTGCCACTCTGTAGCTGAAATTCTTACAAATAAAGTAATATCAACTTCTTTTTTTATACGCTTAATGATATCACACAAAAGACGCGCTCTATTTTCAAAACTACCACCATATTCATCATCTCTTTGATTTGATAAAGGAGATAAAAATGAACTAAGCAAATACCCATGAGCACTATGAAGTTCTATCGCATCATAGCCTGCTTCTTTAGCTCTTTTAGCACTTTGGATAAATTCTTGCTCTATTTGTAAAATTTCATCTTTACTTAAAACATGAAGTTTAGAAAATTTTTCACTAAAAGCGATATTACTTGGGGCTTTTGATATAGCTTGTTTGCATGAATTTTTACGACCACTATGATTTAGTTGGATAGCAACTTTAGCACCAAAATGATGACAAAGATCGACAAGCTCCTTATGTCCTCGAATTTGAAAATCTCCCCAAAGGCCTATATCATTATCAGCAATTTTTGCATTTTCATTAATCGCACAAGCTTGAACTATGATAAGCCCAACACCACCCAAAGCTCTAGCTCCATAATGTATCAAGTGAAATTGATTAATCTTACCATCTAAAACTTGTGTTTCATACATATCCATAGGAGGCATTACGATGCGATTTTTTACATAAAAATTTCCAATCTTTAGCTCACTCAAAAGTAAAGACATAATACCCCTTAAAATATTTTTTATATTACTATAATAGAAAAAAATTAATTTTTCTTAAAACATAGAGTATTTTAGACCAATATTATAATTTTTAATAGATTATTATTAAAAAAATAGTTTTTAATTATATTTTTTCATTATTAAAACTACAAAACACAATCTAATCAAATAAGCTTTTCTCAAAACACTTTAACATAAAGCTTTTGCGATGCAAAGGTGAATAACCAAATACTTTAATCTTTTCTATATGAGCTTTTGTACCATAACCTTTGTGTTTATCAAAATCATAATTATTATATAATTTAGAAAAATAACACATTTTTTGATCACGACTTACCTTAGCTAATATACTAGCGGCTGAAACTTCTTGCACTTTCATATCAGCTTTAATCATAGTATTAATACCCAAAACACCATAATTTAAATTTCCATCATATAAAATCTCATCTTGGTTAAAATGTTTTTTTATTATCTTTAAGCCCAAATTTAAACACTGACTAAGTCCTAAAATATCAATTTGCAAAGGTGAAAAAGCAAGGATTAAAAAATTTGAATTAGAAAGAATTTGCTCATATAATTCTTCTCTTTTTTTTGCACTTAATTTTTTAGAATCAGCTAAACCATCAATATTTTTTAAAAGCTTGCAAGCTGCCAAGTGCATATCTCCAGCTAAAGCTCCACGCCCAGCCTCATCTACTCCAACTAAAGCCATTATTTTTCCTTTATAATAGTATATTTTTCTACTAAATTTTCTAAAGAATAATTTATATTGGCAGGTGAGCTTGAAGGAAGTTCAAAAAATTCTTGCTCAGGATAAAATTTAGCAAAATATTTACTTGCAACTTTACCTAATACACAAATTTTTTCTATATTTGCCTTATCTAAAATAATACTTATATCATTTGCTTTGGCATAAGAAATAGTTTTATCATCTGAATTTTTTATCTTACAACTTGCTATAACATCCCAAAGTGCTATATGATTTGCTTTTAAAAAAGCCTTTTGCTCTTGCACTGTTTTTAACTCACACTCAAATAATATTTCAAAAATACGCCAAAAACGATTTTTACTATGTTGATAATAAAAATTTTCTTCTCTTGATTTAATAGATGGAAAAGAACCTAGTATCAAAACTTTTGAGTTTTCATCAAAAAAAGGTTCAAAAGGATGAGTTAGAATTTGCATATTAGGCCTTGATAAAAATAAAATATTTTATCATTTTTATCAAGATTTTTAAAATTATCCTAAAAATTCTCGTTTGAAGTATTCTTTTGGAGCTTTACACAAAGGACAGGCATTTGGTGCTTTTTTACCACGGTGTATATGCCCACAAACTTCACAAACCCATAATTCTTCTACCTCTGAATTAAAGAAATCTTCTTCTTCAAGCATTTTTTTAAGTGCTAAATATTCTCTTTCATGCTCAATTTCTACTTTACCAATAGCAGTAAATAATCTTGCTATGTTTTTCTTGCCTTCATCTTCTGCAATTTGTGCAAAATTTGGATACATGGTAGTATGCTCGTAATTTTCACCCTCTGCTGCACAGATTAAATTTTTAGCAGTTTCTTCTAAAGCTTTACCATCTACTAATTCATGATAAGCTTTAAACTCAGCTCTTGCATGCCATTTTTCATTTTCTGCAGCTTCTCTAAAATGCTTTGCAATAGCATGCCAACCTTCTTCTTGAGCAATATCTGCAAATAAATCATATTTGTTTCTTGCCATAGATTCACCTGCGAAAGCTTTCATCAAATTTATGGCTGTTAAATCTTTAGTAATGCACTCCATTTCTTGACCACAGCAACTAAGCTTTCCACCACCTACATTTTGCACTTCTACTTCATTGCCGCATTTTTGGCATTTATAGCTTTCATATTGTCTCATTTAATATCCTTGTGATTAATTTAAGTAAGATTTTGATTGAAAAACTCACCCAAATGTTATTGTAGCATTTGGGTGCTAAAAGATTTTAGTATTTTAAGAAATATTCTTGAATTTTCTTAGGATCACTTGTTTTAGTTAAAGCAAGCATTAATAATACTCTAGCTTTTTGAGGACTCATATCACCTGTATCAATAAAACCAAGTTTTGCATCAGCATCACTTACTGCAACTCTACCAGCTACTACGCGTGAACTTACCGCTACATTAAGACCTTTTTTAAGCAATTCTTTTAATACATCTTTTTGATAATCATGAATACTGCCAGCACCTGTTCCAGCTACAACTATACCTTTAGTTCCATTTTCAAACAAAGCTTTTGCTGCAACACCGCTACCATCATTTGCATAACTATAAAGAATATCTACTTTTGGTAATTCTTTTAGCTTGCTAACATCAAATGGAGATTTTTTAGTGTGTAATTTTGTATTAGTATTGTAGAAGAATGCTTTTCCATCTACTATATAACCCATATCACCCATATCCGGTGAACTAAATGCATTTACATTTAAACTATGAGTTTTCATAACGCCTCTAGCGCTTTGAATTCTATCATTCATAGCCACCATTACACCTTTATTTTTTGCTTGTGGATCTGCTGCTAACGCTACAGCATTGTAAAGATTTTTAGGACCATCTGCACTAATTGCAGTTGATGGGCGCATTGCACCAACTAAAACAACAGGTTTATCGCTTTTTACGGTTAAATTTAGGAAATATGCAGTTTCTTCCATGGTATCAGTACCATGAGTAATCACAACTCCATCTACATCAGATTTTAAAAGCCTATTGACTTCTTTAGCAAGTTTTAGCCAAATTTCATTTGTCATATCTTTACTATCAATATTTGCAATTTGATCCCCGCTAATTACTGCTAAATCTTGAATTTGAGGCACTGCTTTAATCAAAGCATCAACCCCTAAAACACCTGCTGTATAACCTGTTGTAGCTACCGAACTATCAATCGAGCCTGCAATAGTTCCACCTGTAGCTAAAATTGCAACTTTTGGTTTTGCTTCCAAAATTCCTGCTCCTAAACTTAGTGCCATAGCTGCGCACATTAACATTTTTTTCATGTTAGTCCTTTCATTAGAAATGATAAAAATTATAATGCAACTATGTTTAAATAAAAATAAATTATTAATATAAAAAATACTTTAGTAAATATTCATTAATTAAAGCCATAAATTTGCAATTTTTTTTAGTTTTTCCACATCGCTTGAAGCATAAAATTGAATGTTAGCTTCTTCTTGGATTGATGTTAAGTTAAATTCTTGTTGCAATTGCAAAGCTATAGCCTCGCCTGAATGAATAAGTTTTGTATTTTTACCAAAATACTCTTCCAAAGAATGGGCGATTAAAGGAAAATGCGTACATGCTAAGATTAGAGCATTAGGATGAAATTTAAGCTTATTAAAATAATACTCAAAAGCAGCTTTTAAAAAATCTCCTTGAAAAATCCCTTCTTCAACCATAGGTACAAAAAGCCCAGTTGCTTTTTCTTCCACTTTTAAAAAACCTTCTTTGATTAAAGCTTGCTTATAAGCGTGAGAATCCACGGTAGCTTGTGTTGCAATGACTAATATATTGGAGTTTTTATCTTCTAAAGAGTTTTTAACTGCTAAAACCCCTGCTTCTATAACTCCAAGAACCGGAAATGGTGCATTTACTTTTAGAAATTCTAAAGCATGCGCGCTAACTGTATTACACGCAATAATAAGCATATCGACTTTTTTTTCTTTGAAAAACTCTAAAGCTTCTAGGGAAAATTTAATGATAGTTTCTTTATCTTTAACCCCATAAGGTACCCTTGCGGTATCCCCATAGTAAATATATTCTTTAAAAAGTTTTGCTTGAAGTAAAGATTTTAAAACACTAAGCCCACCTACACCGCTATCAAAAACGCCTAGTCTCATCAAAATCCTTAAAAAGAGAAGAAAGTAGAAAATCTACTTTCTTATAAGCCTACTGCACTTAAGGTTTGGTATTTATTCATATAAATTTGAGCTTCGATTTTTCTCATTGTATCAAGCGCTACTTGAACTACGATCAAAACAGAAGTTCCACCAAAATAAAAAGGCACACCAAACAACTTCACAATAAGCCATGGTAATGTAGCTACAAGCCCTAAATAAATAGAACCTGACAAGGTAAGTCTTGATGCTACTTCATTAAGATAATTTGCAGTTCCTTCACCTGGTCTAATACCTGGTATGAAACCGCCTTGTCTTTTAAGATTTTCAGCTATATCTTTTGCATTAAATACAATTGATGCATAAAAATACGCAAAGAAAATAACAAGTAAGAATGTTAAAAAATGAAAGAAAAATCCATTTGGATTTAAAAAGTCATAAATTTTTAACACATACTCATTCGTACTTGTTTGCAAAATAGTGCTTGGAAACATCAAAATCGCACTTGCAAAAATAGGAGGAATTACTCCACTTAAATTTATTTTAATAGGTATGTAATTCATAATGCGTTTGTTTTGATTTTGCATGATTACTTTTCTTGAGTAAGAAATAGGAATTCTTCTTTCTCCAAGCTCTACTACTATAATAGCCCAAATAGTAAGTAAAATTACAACTAAAATAGCAATGATAGTCAAGAAATTCATCTCACCTGTATTTACCAAATTTACTGTTCCGCTAATTGCACCTGGAATTGTAGAAACAATACCGCCAAAGATGATCAAAGAAATACCATTTCCTATACCGCGTTGAGTGATTTGCTCACCTATCCACATTAAAAGCATGGTACCTGCAAGCATAGAAATAGCAGAAAGTGCAATAAAAGTATTCATATCAATCATAATAGCTGACTGACCTGCTTTTCCATGAAGACTTTGCAAGCCTATAGAAACGCCTATACTTTGTATCAAAGTGATAGCTATAGTAGTATAACGGATAATTTGCATATATTTTTGCATACCATCGCGTTCTTTTTTCATCTTTCCTATGTTAGGAAAAGTTGCCGCTAAAAGTTCCATAATAATCGAAGCAGTAATATAAGGCATAATGCCTAGAGAGATGATGCTAAGTCTTTCAGCAGCACCCCCACTAAACATATTAAACAAGCCTAATGCATTAGATGCATTAGAATCAAAAAATTCCTTAATAACACTGACATTAACCCCCGGAACTGGAACATAAGCTAATATTCTATAAGCAAATAAAAAAGCTAATGTTATGAGAATTTTATTTGTCAATGCTTTATTCATTATTTTTGTCCGCTAAAAGTGATCTTCTCGTCTTTAATTTTACTAGCAAGATCTTTAGCACTTGCTCCAATAAGCTTAACTTTATTTACATTTTTTGAAAGCTTATGAATGCTATTGATTGTTTCAAATGTAATTTCGCTAAGCTCTTTGATTGCTGTGATTTTTTCAACATTAATCACATAAGGTTTTTCAAATTTAGAAGTAAAGCCTACTTTTGGTAAGCGTCTTTGAAGTGGTTGTTGACCCCCTTCAAAACCTCTTTTTTCGTTATAACCTTTTCTAGCAGTTTGGCCTTTTCCACCTTTAGTAGAAGTTTTACCCATACCACTACCTTGACCACGGCCTATTCTTTTGGTTTTATGTGTTGAACCTGGTGCTTTTGTTAAATTCATTGATTATCCTTTAAGCATTGTAAGTGCTTTGATAGTAGCACGCACAACATTTGCTGAATTATTTGAACCTAAAGACTTAGTTAAAATGTCTTTAATACCTGCAAGTTCCACGATAGGACGTGTTGAACCACCTGCAATAACCCCTGTACCTTCACTTGCTGGTTTAAGTAAAATTCTACTTGCGTTGTATTTTACTTCTACATCATGAGGGATAGTTGAACCTTTTGTTTTAACTTCAACAATGTTTTTAAAAGCATCATCAACTGCTTTTCTGATAGCATCTGGAACTTCTTTAGCTTTTCCATAGCCCACACCAACTAA
>NZ_JAKMQK010000012.1:0-71089 GCF_025771545.1 Campylobacter sp. IFREMER_LSEM_CL908 | reverse complement strand
ATGGGTAAAAATTTAAGTAAAGAATTAAATTATAAGAAGATTCCAATTCAATTAACTCTTGGTAAAACAAGGCTAAATCCATATTTGATTGAAACTGTCAGTATATTGGCAAAAGGCACCCCTTATGCAAAAATAAAATGGAGCATTGCCGGCGATGGAGTACTTCCAAAAGAAGATCTAATTCCAAAATATTTTGATAGTAAAGGTACTGCGCTAACTAAGTTTAGAACAATTAATCCTAATGTTCGTCCGATAACAGTAAGCGTTGAATATGAAGATGGAAGTGAAAAAGCTAGTGAAACAGCTGTATTTAATGGTCCAATTCATCCAAGAATAAATGTAAATAATATTCCATTTGATACAGGAACAACTATAGAGTTATATGGACTAATTCCAAACTCTAGTGTAGATGTTCAACCAGATCAGTATCTTGGTTATACTAATTTTGTAAATAAAGGCACGCTTCATACTGATGATAAAGGTTCAGTTTATTTAAATTTTAAACCTATTGGAAAAGTTGCTCAACACACCGGTAGAATTTTTAGTCTTAAAGTGAAATATAAAGAATGGGATGGAGCTGATTCTGAAGCAATTGTAGGAAGTATTGAGGTGCAAAAACGCATTCATGCAATATATGATACTTGGAAAGATCCAGCTTCATGCTACACCAGTGCAACTTTAACATTAACCGATGGAATTGCAGGAGAAAAAGTTGATTTTAGTGGAACTAATCTCTTAGTTGGCCTTGGTCAAACTGTGCCAATTATACAAAGATGGGATAAAGAATTTGATAATTCTGGTGAAGCAAAAGTTGTAATATCAACTACATGGTGCACTAAACCATTGACCGATACTCCTACTTTTACAATGAGATTTAATACTTTAGGTGTAAATGTCACAGAAACACGAGCGGTTACTTTTGGTGGTGGAGATCATGAAAGATTTTATTAGTCGGATATATAGGCACATTTTATAATGTTGTGGAAAAAGAAAGAAATATATGCCACTGTATAATTTTGCACAATTTCTATCTCTGTTAGCCCAGCTTTCAGAGGTAGATATTAAAACTCTTATGGAATATAAAGATTTATTGTTAAAAGCGTTATCACCTTTAAACGAAGTAGAAAGATTTAATGTAAAAGAATGTATGCAACTTATTAACACTCTTGAAGAAACTTTTTTAGATAAACTCCAAATAGAAGAAAGCAAAAAGAAAGAAATTTGCAAAAATATCATCAAAATACTAAAAAATCATTGGAAAATGTTTTTTTGAAAATCAAGTTGTAATGCAAAATAAATGGTGGATTTAGCAGGACTCGAACCTGCGACCAACCGGTTATGAGCCGGTTGCTCTAACCAACTGAGCTATAAATCCGCCAGAAGTTAAAATAAAAATGTTATTATATCTTTATTTCCTTAATTTAAATTTAGAATTTTATTTTTACCGCTTTTTCTATTGCTAAATATCTAAAGGTTATTAAATTTTGTAAAATTCCAAAGAAAATCATAAAAGTAGCAAAAGAACTTCCCCCATGACTAAAAAATGGCATAGGTATACCAACAACAGGAGCAAAACCTATGGTCATTGATATATTTACCGCTACATATATGAAAATAAACAAAGCAATGCAATTTGTCACCACTCTTGTAAAATAATCATCTTTGAGCTTATAATTTAAACTCAATAAATGAAAAATGAGTAAGGTGTAAAGTAGTATGATTACAACTGCACCGATAAAACCAAATCTTTCAGACAAATATGCAAAGATAAAATCACTCGTAGAAATAGGTAAAAATTTAAAATGTGTTTGTGTAGCTTCATCTGCTTTTTTTCCGCTCAAACCACCGCTTCCTATTGCAATGATGGATTGTTTTACATGGTAACTTGGTTCTTCAGCTAAGAAATCATGAATTCTTTGTTTTTGATAAGGCTTTAAAAAATCACTATAAATAATAGGTGAGGCTATGGCTATAGCTAAAAAAATACTAAGCCAAATTTTATAATTTACTCCTATGATAAAAAGCGTTCCAAAGCCTACTATTAAAAGCACCAAAGCTGTTCCCAAATCAGGTTCTCCTGCTATAAGTAAAAATGGAAGTAAAATATAAAAACTTAGCTTTAAAAATTGTTTTAAGCCATAGCCATTAGGCGGTGGAGGATTTTGATAAATCAAATAAGCTAACATTAAAATAAAAGAGGGCTTAAAAATTTCAGAAGGTTGTATGGTAAAATGCGTAAAAGGTATTTCAAGCCATCTTCTAGCTCCAAGTTTTTCAACACCAAAAATATCCACACTTAAAAGTAAAGCTATATTAATCCAATATAACACAGGTATAAGCCACATTAGTCTTCTTAAGGGTAAAAAGAAAAAAAACGCAAATCCTGCAAAACCCACTAAAGTATAGATAAATTGTTTTTCAGCTAAGCGCGTATTTGCCTCATAAATTAAAAGAAAAGATATAGCTATGATAGGTAACACTAAAAGAGGTTGTACAAAGTCAAAATGTGTTAAAATTCTTCTATCAAGTTTTATCAAAGCTACCCTTTTTATAAAATATTACATAATTATATGCTAAAATTGCAAATTTTATCACAAGGAAATATAATATGCTAAAAATTTCATCACTTTGTGAAGAAAGATTGGATGTTTTTTTATCAGATATACTTAAGCAAAGTCGTTCGCAAGTTGCTAAACTAATCAAAGAAAACTGCATATATATTAATGAAAAAATAGAAAATAAAAGTTCTAAAAAAATAAAACAAAAAGATGAAATAAGTATTTTTTTACCTTTAGTAAAAGAAGCCAAAGAAAGCTACACGCCTGAGTTTGATATAGAAATTTTATATGAAGATGATGATGTTTTGGTTTTAAACAAAGCTCCTAATGTTGTCGTGCATGGTGCAAGTAGTGTTAAAGAAGCGACTTTGGTGGATTGGCTTTTGCATAAGGGTTATGCTTTATCAAATTTAAATGGAGAACATAGAGCAGGGCTTGTGCATAGACTTGATAAGGGCACAAGTGGAGCTATCATCATAGCTAAAAACAATCAAGCACATCAATTTTTAGCAAATCGGCTTTTGGATAAAAGCATGGGTAGATTTTATCTTGCTTTGAGTGAATTGCCTTTGAAAAATGATAAAATGAGTAATGAAAAAGCTATTATGCGTTGTCCTAGCAATAGGCTTAAAAAAATTACTACAAATACTAAAAATCCTTTAGCAAAAAATGCAAAAACAGATTTTATAAATTTATTAAGCGCTAAAAATTGCTCTTTGATAGCTGCTAAGTTATACACAGGAAGAACTCATCAAATCAGGGTGCATTTAGCAGATTTTAATCGCTATATTTTAGGAGATGAATTATACGGATATAAAGGAAAAATAAAGTATAATAGAGTAATGCTTCATGCGTATTTGATTTATTTTATTCATCCTAGGACTAAAGAGTTGATGTTTGTAAAAGCTCCTATGTTTGATGATTTTTATCAAATTTTAAAAGAAAATTTTACACAAGGAGAGATAGATGAAAAAACTTCATTGGATTATCTTAAGTTCTGCTTTAGCTTTTAGTGCTTGTAGCGTAAGTTCACCGCAGATTGCTCAAGTAAATGATACTTTACCAAAAATATCAAGTATTAAAAGTATAAGTGATATTACAAGTATAGCGTTTGAATGGGAACCTTTGTATGATCAAAATATAGCAGGTTATTATATTTATAGAGCAAATGCAGCTGGTGCACCTATGGAGCTTATAGCAAAAATCAAAAATAAATTTCAAACTCACTATACTGATACAAATTTAGCACCAAATACAAGATATTATTATTCTATGAAAACCTTTAATGAACTTGGACAAGTTTCTCAAGATGGTGTAAGTATAGAAGCTTTTACAAATAGAGTGATTGATCCAGTGCCTTTTGTGCAAGCTATTGTTGGTTTGCCAAATCGTGTAAAAATAGTTTGGAGACCACACCCTGATGTAAGAGTAAATTCATACATCATTGAGCGTGCAAATATGAAAGATATGAAATTTAAAGAATTAGCTAGAATCAAAAATCGCTTAAGTGCTGAATATATAGATGATTCGCTAAAACCTGATGAAAGTTTTCAATATAGAATTATAGCTTTAACTTATGATGGTATTAAAAGCACTCCAAGTAAAATAGTAGAATCAACTACCAAAGCCCTTCCTCCTATGATAAGTAATTTACAAGCAAGTAAAGACGCACCAAGAAAAATTATTTTAACTTGGGATAAAATTGATTATGCTGATTTTGCTTATTATAAAATTTATTCAAGTTCAACTACTTTTTTACCTTTTAGTGTGGTAGCTAAAACTTCTGAAAATACTTATGAAGATGTGGTTAAAGGTGTGGCTGAAAAAAGATATTATAAAGTTAGTATGGTCGATAAAGATGGCCTAGAAAGTCCTATAGCAAGTGAGCCTGTTGAAGGTATTACCCTAGGAGCACCATTAGCGCCAAGTATTGTTTTGTGTGCTGTTGAAGATGATGGTATTAGAGTAGAGTGGATTGATAATGATGATAGAGCTAAAGAATACATAGTTAAAAGAAGTGGTGGTGGAAGTAATGCTGTGTTTAAAGAGATTAAATCTAAACAATTAAAAGATATTACTGCAGCTCCTGGAAAAGTATATAGTTATGAAGTTATTGCAATTGATGCAAATGGCATAGAATCAAAAGCTTCTGATAAATTTACAGCAGTAAAATAATGCCAAATTTTAAGTGTAAAATTTTAAAAGAAATTCAACTTCCTTTTGAAAAAGATGGAGTTGAATTCTTATGGCTTGCCAAAGGTGAAAATGTTGATTTGCTTTTTACGCGTATAAACCAAGAAAAATTTTTTTTACAAATTAAAAAAGATGAAAAAAAACAAGAATGGCTTATAAAGGGTGAAAAACATACTAAGCCTTCGCAAATTGGGTATTTGCAAAAGGCTTTACTTGTATTTAAAGAAAATTTTACTCAAGATGTAGTTTGTGAAGCTGTGGCGCTAAAACACACAAGGTTAATCCAAAAAACACCTTTAATTGCTAATGATTTAAAAGAAATTTTAGAACAAATAAAAAATAAAAAACAAATTTATATTGAAATAGGTTTTGGAAGCGGTAGACATTTACTTTATCAAGCTAGGCAAAATCCTAATGTACTGATAGTTGGTATAGAAATTTATACTCCCGCATTAGAACAAGTAACTAAACTTGCTTTAAGTGAAAATTTAAACAATGTTTTATTAATAGAAACTGATGCAAGATTATTATTAAGCGTACTTGAATCTAATCTTGTGGATAAAATCTTTTTGCATTTTCCTGTTCCTTGGGATAAAAAGCCTCACCGTAGAGTAGTGGGGTTAAATTTTGCAAATGAATGCGCTAGGGTTTTAAAAGAAGATGGACAATTTGAACTTAGAACGGATAGTTTTTTGTATTTTGATTTTACTTTGGAGACTTTTTTAACTTTCTCACATTTAAAAGCTTTAATCAAAAAAAATGAAAATTTAGAAATTTCAAGTAAATATGAAGATCGTTGGAAAAGACAAAATAAAGATATATATGATTTAATCATTAGTGGTTTTAGCAAGAGTAAAAGCTTGAATAAAAATCAAAAATTTGCTATTGAGGATTTAAAATTAAATACAAAAGAATTAGCTTGTATAAAAAAGAATTTTAAAAATGAAGTTTTTAAAGGCGAAGATTTTTTCTTGCATTTTGAAAAAATGTATATTAAAGATGAAGAACTTGTTATTAAAATAGCTTTTGGTGCTTTTTATAAACCTGAACATGTTTATATAGTATTAAACTTACAAAAGATAGAATTTATCTTTGAGCAACCTTTTAAAACTAAAGAAAATTTAAAAGCTATAGAAAAATTAAGAGAAATATTGTATTCTTATATTAAATAATAATGATTTAAATAATTATCAAACAAATGATAAGGAAAAAGCAGTGATGATAGAAGCCAAAAAGCTTTGTCTTGGTTATGATGAGCTTGTTATAGAAAATGCTAGTTTTTCGCTAAAAGATAATGATTTTGTTTTTATCACAGGAAAAAGTGGTAGCGGAAAATCAACTTTGTTAAAATCTTTTTATGGGGATTTGGAGCCAATAAGTGGAAATTTAAAGGTTTGCAATAATGATTTAGTGGATATTTCTAATGCTGAACTTTTGCAGCTTAGGCAAAAAATAGGAATTATTTTTCAAGATTATCGTTTGGTTCAAGAATTTAGTGTAGAAAAAAATGTAATGTTACCTTTGATGATTAAAGGTTATAGTAAAAATGTATGTAAAGAACAAGCCGCAAAGCTTTTAAAGCATGTAAATTTAACTTTCAAAGCTGATAAAAAGCCAGCTCAACTTTCAGGTGGAGAGCAGCAACGCGTGGCCATGGCAAGAGCTCTAGCACATAATCCAAAATTACTCTTATGCGATGAGCCAACGGGAAATTTAGATGAGTATTCTTCAGATATTATATGGACTTTGTTAAAATCAGCCAGAGAAATACTTGGAACTTGCGTGGTAGTTGTTACACATAGAATTCCTACTAATTTAAGACTTGATTATCGTCGTTTTAATATAGAAAATGGGAGAATGAATGAAATCTTTTAAAAATCATCTTTCTTTAATATTTGCTTTAATGGTGATGATGTTTGCTTTTGAGTTTTTGATTATCACAAATAAAACTATTGAATATTATGAAAAACTTTTAAATAAAGACTATAATATCATTTTAGTAGGAAAAACTCACTTAGATAAAAAAAACATAGAAGAGCAGGTTAGTCATTTTCAGTCTTTAGAAATTTTAAATCCAAATGAAATGATAGATAGACTTAAAAATGATATATCAGCTAAAAACATAGAGGTTTTAAAGGCTACATTGCCAAAATTTTATACTTTGAAGCTTAATAAGCTTTTGTCAGAAGATGAGTTAAACATTTTAAAAGATAAACTTTTAAAAAATCCTAACATTACTAGAGTGGAGACTTTTGCAAAAACGCATACAAAAATTTATAAACTTTTAGTTTTAGTGAAATTTTTATTATGGTTTTTCTTGTTTATTATAATATTGCTTAGTTTTGTATTATTGCTTAAACAAATGAAAATTTGGCTTTTCGAGCATACTCAAAGAGTGGAAATCATGTGCTTGCTTGGTGCCCCATTTTGGTTTAGATCTTTTATGCTTTATAAGATAGTTTTTATTGATTGCTTTATAGCATTTTTATTGCTTGTGTTATTTTTTACCCAAGTTTATGATCTTGAATCTATTAAGCTAGCTTTACAAAGTGTAGATATTAGCTTACCTAAAATAAGTATTTTCACGCATTTATTTTTGATTTTTTTAGCAATGCTTTGTGTTTGTTTTGCTTGTGTGAATTTTGTGATGTTTAAGGTTAGAAAATGAAAAAATGCTTTTTGCTTTTTTTATTTTCCTTTTCTGTTTTATTTGCAAATGAAATTGCACAAAAGCAAAAAGATATTAAAGAAAATGAACGCATAGTAAAGCAATTATCTAAAAAATTAGAAGATTTAGCTAGTGAAATTTTAGATAATGAGAAAAATTTAAAAAAAATTGCTTCAGAAATTAGCACCTTAACTTCAAAAACTTCTAAACTTGAAGGATCTGTGAAAACTCAAATAAAAGCATTAGAGCAGCTTAATGCACAAAATAAAGATCTTTTGCAAAATAAAAATAAGATCGAAGGAAAAATTATTGATTTAATTGCTAAAGATTTTGCTTATGATTTAGCAATCCCTAAAAATTATATTGAAAGTGAAGATAGTATTATTGCTTTGGAGTTAGTTGGGGTTTTGGATAAAATTTTCAAAGAAGAATTTTATCAAATTTCAAAAGATTATGAAGATGTGAGCAAAAAAATAGAAGAAAAGCAAAGACAAATTACTACAATTAATAATAATTTAAAAGTTTATAAAGATCAAATTGATGAGCTTAAAAACCTTAGAAAAAAACAAGAGCAAGAAATAGCTAAACAAAAAACTGATAAAGAAATTTATACTAGAAAACTTTCTAATTTGCAAGCCCAACAGCAAGAATTAAGAAAAACACTCAATAAATTAAAAATTATCAAAGAAAAAGAAGAAGAAAAATTAGCACAAAAAAAGGATGATAAAAAGCCAAATTCAAACATAAAACAAGTGGGTTCAAGCTATCAAACAAGTAGTGTTAAGCGCTATAGTGGTCCTAAGACAATAGCTCCTTTAGAATCTTATACGGTAAAGCAAAAATTTGGAAATTATATAGATCCTATTTATAATATTAAGATCTATAATGAAAATGTAGTTTTAAAAAGTGATAGTACTAATGCTGCGGTAAGAAATGTCTTAGATGGAAAAGTAGTTTTTGCAAAAGCAACTCCAACTTTAAAGCAAGTTGTGATTGTTGAAAATAAAGATGGTATACATACTATTTATGCACATTTAGATAAAATTGCTCCTGGGGTTAAAGTAGGTAGAAATATCAAAAAAGGTTATATTATAGGTAGGGTTGAAAGTGATTTAACTTTTGAAGTAACCCAAAAGAATTTTCATATCAATCCTTTGGAAATGATTAAATAAATTAGTTTTTTTTAATGCGAATTTTGATATAGTTTTAAATCAAAGGAGAAATTTAATGAACAATAAAAGAAAAAGAGTATTGGTTAAATTTTCTGGAGAAGCTTTGGCTGGAGAAAATGGATTTGGTATAGAAAATTCTATTTTAAAATATATAGCTTCTGAAATAAAAAGTTTGATTCATGAAAATGTTGAAGTAGGTATTGTAATAGGTGGTGGTAATATCATTAGAGGGGTATCTGCTGCAAGAGATGGACTGATAAAAAGAACAAGTGGCGATCATATGGGTATGCTTGCTACTGTAATTAATTCTATAGCTATGCAAGAAGCATTAGAAAGTGCTGGACTTGATGTGAGGGTTCAAAGTGCTATCCAAATGGAAGCATTTTGCGAAACATATATTATGAGAAGAGCACATAGACATTTAGAAAAAGGACGCATAGTTATTTTTGCTTGTGGTACTGGCAATCCTTATTTTACTACAGATACTGCTGCAACTTTAAGAGCGGTTGAAATTCAAGCAGATATGATCATTAAAGCAACTAAGGTAGATGGAATTTATAACAAAGATCCTAAAAAATTTGATGATGCTATTATGCTTAATGAGTTAAGCTATGAAAGAGCTTTACATGATAATATAAAAGTTATGGATGATACAGCAATAGCTCTAGCTAAAGATAATGCTTTACCTATTGTGGTATGTAATATGTTTAAAGAAGGAAATTTATTAAAAATTATCCAAGGCGATATGAGCTTATGCTCTATTGTTAAAAATCAAGATTAAAGGTAAAAAATGAGAGTAGAACAAATAGCTGCAAAGGCATTAAAAAAATTAAAAGATGATAGATACAAATTAGCTCTTGTGGTGGCTAAAAGAGCTGAAGAGCTTGCAAATGGTGCAGAACCTTTAGTAAATTTAGATAAAAATAAATATAAATATACTGATATTGCTTTATATGAAATAGCAGAAGATAAAATCGTATTAGAGGGATTTATTGAAGCTGGTAAATGATGAGTTATTGCTAGATAAACTTGTTGATGATGTAAAAAATTGCAAGGATTTACAAAGAGCAAAAAAAATTCTTTTTATGGTTTTTCCACAATCTGCTGTTTTGGAAAAAGCAGTGGAGTTTTGTATCCAAAAACACGAAGGGCAATTTAGAAAGAGTGGAGAACCTTATGCGGTTCATCCTATATTGGTAGCTTCTTTTGTAGCTTTTTTAAGTCCTATACAATCTATGATTATAGCCGCATTGTTACATGATGTATTAGAAGATACAAATTGTAACGAAGAAGAGTTAAATGCAAATTTTGGCGAAGAAGTAACAAAATTAGTTCAAGGTTTAACTAAAATAGTTAGTATTAGAGAAGATCATCTTACTCATTCTAATTCCAATGAGAAACTTGCAAAATCTGCTCTGACTTTTAGAAATATGCTTTTAGCGGGTGTTGAAGATGTGAGTGTGCTTGTAATAAAGCTTTGTGATAGATTGCACAATATGCTTACCTTAAATTATTTACGAGAAGATAAGCAAAAAAGAATTAGCGAAGAAACCTTAGTGGTATATGCACCTATAGCTCATAGACTTGGAATTTCAAGTATAAAGAATTTACTTGAGGATTTAAGTTTTAAATTTTTGCTTCCTGATGAATATGCACAAATTGATAATTATATAAATGCAAAAGATCAACAAATTCAACTTGGATTTAATGAATTTATTTCAAAAATAGAAATGTTATTTTTGGAAAATGGGTTTAGACAAGGTAGTTTTGTTATACATAAAAGAATTAAACATAATTATTCTATTTATTTAAAGATGCAAAGAAAAGGTGTGGGGCTTGATGAAGTTTTAGACCTTTTGGGTGTAAGAATTTTGGTTGAAAAAGTTTATGATTGTTATTTGGCTTTGGGAATTTTACATACGCATTTTAATCCTTTGATTTCAAGATTTAAAGACTATATAGCCTTGCCAAAACAAAATGGTTATCAAACCTTACATACAACACTTTTTGATGCAAAAAATATCATAGAGGCTCAAATTCGTACCTTTGATATGCATAAAACTGCTGAATTTGGCGTTGCAGCACATTGGAAATATAAAGAAGGAAATATTGCAACACCAAATTTAGATTGGCTTGAAGATATTTCTATGCATGGTAAAGAAGAAGGAAATAATATACAAGATTGTGATGCTATTGAGCTTTATGAATATGCAAAGGATAGTTTATATATTGAGGATATAGCAGTATATTCTCCTAAAGGTGAAATTTTTACCTTACCGCGTGGAGCTACGGCTTTGGATTTTGCATATGAGGTTCATACTAAAGTAGGACTTCATGCAAAAACCGCCTTTGTAAATCGTATGAGAGTCCCGCTTTTAACTGTGCTTAAAAATGGAGATATAGTTAGTATTGAAACTTCAGAGGAAGAATTTTTTAGATGCTCTTGGATAGATAGTGTTAAAACAGGAAAAGCTAGAGCTAGTATAAGAGATTTTTGTAAGCAAAAGAAAAAAGAATTAAACAATAAAATTGCCATTAATCTTTTATCTACGGCATTTAATAAAGATTCTAAACTTATAGAAGAATGGCTTGAAAAAGAAAAATTTAATAAAAAGCTCAGACAAATTGCTTTAGATTTTAATTATTTTAAAGAGGTAATTATAGCTCTTAGAAAATATGTAGGACAAAATCAAGCAGCTAAATTTGAACAAAATGAACAAAAATTTGAAAGCATAGTGATTGGTTCTAATTATAAAATAACTACGATTAATTTTGATTATTGTTGTAGACCTAAAAGAGGAGATGAAATCATCGCTTTTAGACATTCAACTAGTGCTACAATACACCATAAACTTTGCGAACAAGCAATGAAGATGATAGAAGATAACAAAGAAATGGTTTTTGTTTCTTGGAATGATAGCTCGATAAAAAGTTACAAAATCATTGTTTCTATAGAAAATAAAAAAGGCTCTTTAGCGGATTTTCTAACTACTTTGGCTAAAATGCAGATTAATGTTTTAAGTATTAATTCAGCCGATTCAGAGCCTGTGGTGGCAAATTATTTTGAAGTGCAAGTTGAATTACCTAATAATATAGATGTTGAAAATGCAAAAGAAAGATTAAAAGCTAGGTATAAAATTTTAGATTTTACATCTTTAAATGATGCATATAATAATCACTAAAAAAGGTTTTATAATGAATATTGAAGAAATTATTAAAGAAATTAAAAGAGGAATAGCAGAAATTATTGATGAGGAAAGATTGATTTCTTTGGTAAAAAATTATTATGAAAAAGGCGAAAACTTTTTTGTAAAAGCTGGTTTTGATCCTACAGCCGCTGATTTGCATTTAGGTCATACTGTAGTTTTAAGCAAGATGGCTTTACTTCAAAAGCATGGAGCTATAGTGCAATTTTTAATAGGTGATTTTACTGCTCAAATAGGCGATCCAACAGGAAAAAGTGTCACAAGAAAAAAACTTGATAAAGAAGAAGTGCTTAAAAATGCTAAAACTTATGAAGAGCAAGTTTTTAAGATTTTAGATCCAAGTAAAACTCAAATTCATTTTAATTCTAAATGGCTAAATGAGCTTGGTGCTGCTGGTATAGTAGAACTTACTTCGACTTTTAGTGTTGCTAGAATGCTTGAAAGAGATGATTTTACTAAGCGTTTTAAAGAGCAAAGTCCTATATCAATTTGTGAGTTTTTATATCCACTTTTACAAGGTTATGATAGCGTTGCATTAAAAAGTGATATAGAAATGGGTGGAACGGATCAAAAATTTAATCTTTTAATGGGTAGACAGCTTCAAAGAGTATATAATTGTCAAAAAGAACAAGCGGTGATGATGATGCCATTGCTTGAAGGTCTTGATGGTGTAAATAAAATGAGTAAAAGCTTAGGAAATTATATCGGTGTAACAGAAAATGCTAAAGATATGTATGCTAAGGTTTTGAGTATAAGTGATGAGTTGATGTTTAGATATTATGAGCTTTTAAGTGAAAAAAGCTTAAATGAAATTTCACAAATGAAAGATGATATTAAAAAAGGCTCATTACATCCTAAAAAAGCTAAGGAAAATTTAGCTTTAGAAATAACAGCTCGTTTTCACTCAAATGAATGTGCTTTAAAAGCTAAGGAAGAATTTGACAAAGTTCATAGTGCAAAAGAGCTTCCTAGTGATATGCCAAGTTTTACTTTAGAAGGTAGTATTTGGCTTGCAAAAGCTATAGTGGAATGTAAAATGGAAAGCTCTACTTCAGCTGCTAGAAGATTGATTAGTTCTAATGCAGTAAGTATTAATGGAGAAAAAGTTCAAAATGAACAATACCAACTAGAAAGTGGAGAATATATTATACAAGTTGGAAAAAGAAAATTTGCAAAATTAAAGGTAATATAATGAGTTTTAAAGCTTTAAAAATTGGAAAGCATGAGATAAAATATCCTATTTTTCAAGGTGGAATGGGGCTTGGTATAAGTTGGGATAAGCTTGCTTCTGCAGTTTCTTTAAATGGTGGTTTAGGGATTATTTCTTCAGTGGGAACTGGGTATTATGAAAATAGAACACATATAGATAAAGAACTTAATGCAAAACCTTATGGTAGTGATAATTTTTACTCAAAAGCAGGCTTAAAAGCTTTGATAGATAATGCTAGAAAGGTTTGCAAAGACGCACCTTTGGGCTGTAATATTTTATATGCAAGTAATAATTATGCGCAAATTGCTCGTAATGCTTGTGAGGTTGGTTTTAATGTGATAGTTTCAGGAGCAGGACTTCCTACAAATTTACCTGAATTTACACAAGATTATCCTGATGTTGCTTTGGTACCTATTGTATCATCAGCTAAGGCTTTAAAAATTATTTGTAAAAGATGGCAAAGTAGATACAATCGCTTACCTGATGCAGTTATAGTTGAAGGACCAAAAAGCGGCGGACACCAGGGTTTTACTTATGAGCAATGTTTAATGGATGAATATCAATTAGAAAATGTGGTGCCACAAGTTGCGCAAGAAATTAAAAATTGGGGCGACATACCACTGATTGCTGCAGGTGGAATTTGGGATAAGCAAGATATAGAAAAGATGATGTCTTTAGGAGCAAGTGGCGTTCAAATGGGAACTCGTTTTATAGGAACTTTTGAGTGTGATGCGAGTGATGATTTTAAACAAGTATTACTTGATTGTAAAAAAGAAGATATTGAGCTTTTAAAATCCCCGGTTGGTTATCCTGCAAGAGGAGTAAGAACTAATCTTTTAAATTTAGTAGATAAAAGAATGGGGCCAAAAATTTCTTGTGTGAGCAACTGCGTTGCACCATGTGGTAGAGGCAAGGAAGCTACTAAAGTAGGTTATTGTATAGCGGATAGATTATACGATGCTTGGAGTGGCAAAAAAGAAACAGGTTTATTTTTTACAGGAGCTAATGGGTATAGATTGGATAAACTTATTAGCGTAGAAGAACTAATGAAAAAATTAGTTTATGGTGAAGATGCTTAGAATATTTTTTATTTTTTTATTATTTTATATTGGTGTTTTTGCTAATGTAGAGGTTAAAAAATTTGATCAAAACTTTTTAACCTCTAATGCAGAAGAAAAATTGCAATTACATCAACAACTAAAATCTTTATATATACAAAGCGTAATTAATGATAATAATGAAGAAAAAAATGAGATTTTAAAAAGATTAATCATTAGTTCAAATTTTTTAGGTTTTGATGATAAGGCTTATGTGCAAGAGCTTAAAGAAAGCGGAGTAAGTGAAGAAGAAATTTCGCGTTTAAAAAATGCTTTAAAAGTTATACAAGATCAAAAAATAAAAAAAGAGCTAGTAAAAAACGAAACTAATACTACGGCTTTTACTAATAAAAAAGAAGATAAAAAAGAAGATAAAAAAGAAGATAAAAAAGAAGATAAAAAAGAAGATAAAAAAACTTCGGCACAAAAAGAGCTTTTTATTCTTGATGTTAAAAAATTAGATAATGGTATTTTGCTTGATTTGAGTGAAAAAATTAGCCAAAAAGATATAAAAAATTTTACTTTAAAAGGTGATAATTTTCGTTATGTTGCAGATTTTGATGGAATTTTAAAAGGGCCAAAGAGAAATTTTGAATTTAAAGATTTTGATATTATTGTATCACAATTTAATCCAACTAGCATGCGTTTAGTTTTGAGTTCTAAAAAAGAGTTAAAAGTAAAAATAGAGCTTAAAGATCAAAGTCTTTTTATGGGACTTGAAAAAATAGAAAAAAAAGAAGAACCTAAACCTATAGTTAAAAAACAAAGCGAGATTAAAAAAACAGAAGTTAAAAAAGAAGTTGTTAGAAATGAACCTTTATATATTTTAAAATCAAGTAAAGATAAAAGTGGTGTTAATTTAAAATTAAACAATGATATTGATATTGAAGATATTAAAATTAACTCTTTTAAAGATGGTAAAATGTATCGCTCTATTGTGAGTTTTGAAGCTATTCTAGAAGGTGATAGAAAAAAAATTGATATTAATAAAAATCAATCTATCACAATAGTGCAGTTTAATAAAACTACAGTAAGAATTGTTTTAAATTCTACTAGTGATTTTAAGACTAGTCTTGATTTGGATGATGATGAGTTATTTGTAGGATTTGAGAAAAAGATTAAAAAAGCACCAGTAAAAAATACTTCAAAAGCAGCAAAAGCTACTATCAAAAAATCAGGCAAAATTATAGTAATTGATCCAGGTCATGGAGGTAAGGATCCAGGAACTTTAGGAGATAAGGGTGTTAGAGAAAAGGATGTAGTTTTAAGTGTGGCTTTAAAACTTGGAAATGAGCTAAAAAAAAGAGGATATAAAATTTATTACACAAGAAGTACTGATAAATTTATAAACCTTAGAGATAGAACTTCCATGGCTAATGAGAAAATGGCAGATTTGTTTATTTCTATCCATGCAAATGCAGCACCAAATAAACAAAGAGCTAAGACTTTACAAGGAATTGAAACTTTCTTTTTATCTCCTGCAAGAAGCGAAAGAAGTAAAAAAGCTGCTGAAGCAGAAAATCAATCAGATTTTGAAGAAATGAATTATTTTTCCAAGCAAACATTTTTAAATTTTTTAAATCGTGAAAAAATAGTTGCTTCAAATAAATTAGCTATCGATGTGCAGAAAAAAATTTTGAGCAATGTAAGAAAAAAATATAAAGTTGTTGATGGCGGGGTTAGAGAGGCTCCGTTTTGGGTTTTAGTAGGAGCACAAATGCCAGCGATTTTGATTGAAACAGGTTATATTAGTCATCCTAGTGAAAGAAATAGATTGACAAATAAAAATTTCCAAGAATTATTAGCCATTGGTATTGCCAATGGAATTGAAAGTTATTTTTATAAG
Source organism: Campylobacter sp. IFREMER_LSEM_CL908 (assembly GCF_025771545.1). Taxonomy (NCBI): domain Bacteria; kingdom Pseudomonadati; phylum Campylobacterota; class Epsilonproteobacteria; order Campylobacterales; family Campylobacteraceae; genus Campylobacter; species Campylobacter sp. IFREMER_LSEM_CL908. Next base: position 55,139 of record NZ_JAKMQK010000012.1, on the reverse strand, counting down.
AATCAATGAAAAAAGCAAATATTATTATAAAAAATAATGCGCCTTTTTCTTTGGATTTTGATGATTATTATTTTAATTCTAGTGATGGTTTAAGTGAAAGCAAATTTATATATACAAATGCTTTTGACTTTGAAAACAAACAAACTATTGTAGCAGAACTTGGTTTTGGTATAGGCTTAAATTTCTTTCTTACATTAAAGCGTTTTTTAAAAGAAAAAAAACACAATCAAAGACTTTTTTATCTTAGCTTTGAAAATTTTTATATAGAAAAAGATAAATTAAGAGAAATTTATAAAAAACTTGGTTTTTATGAGGAATTTAAAGAAGTTTTAGAGCAATTTTTAAATTTTTATCCTCCATGTAAGGATGGAGTTTATAGGTTTTATTTTCAAGATTGTTTTTTAGATTTGGTGTTTGGTGATGCTAAAGAAAATCTACAAAATTTAGACTTTAAGGCAAATATTTGGTATTTAGATGGTTTTTCACCTTCTAAAAATCAAGATATGTTTGATGATAATATTATAAACGATGTTGCTAAAAACTCAAAAATAAATGCTAAGATTTTAACTTTTTCTTCTGCTAGTGTTTTAAAAAAGGCTTTAATTAACAACAATTTTCAAGTGCAAAAGATAAAAGGTTTTAGAAAAAGAGAAATGATACAAGCCATTTTTAATGGTTTAGAATTTGAAGATAAATTTGCATATTTTAATACCCCATCTTTAAAAAAAGAGATTCAAAAAATAGCTATTATTGGAGCAGGTATAGCCGGAGCAAGCATGGCTTATGAGCTTTCTTTAAGAAATGTTCAAGTAGATGTTTTTGAAAAAGAAAATTCATTAGGAAAAGGCGCTTCTGGAAATATCAATGGAATTTTAAGTTCTTTGATTTTAAAACCCGATGTTTTATTGGGCGAGTTTTCACAATATGCTTTTTTAGAAGCAAGTAGATTTTATAGACAAATTTTAAATTTAATTCCACAAGGGGTTTATGAATTTGCTCATAATGAGCTTATGCAAGAGCGTTTTGATAGTCAAAAAGATAATGTTTTATTTGAAATTATTAATAATCAAGCCTTTTTAAAAGATGGATTTTGTATAAAACCTCAAGAGCTTGTGAAGACACTTTTGCAAAAAAGCAAGGCTAGGGTATTTTTTGAGTATGAATTTAAAGATTATTCTTATAAAAATGAAAAGTTTTTTTTAAATTTTAATAATCAAAAAATTTTAAAAGATTATGATGTGTTAATCTATGCTCAAGGTGCTGATGTTAAGAATTTTTTAGAGTATAAATATATGAAATTAAGTAGTGTAAGAGGTCAATGTACTCATTTAAAACCATTTTTAAAAAACCCGTATGCCTTATCTTCTAAAGGATATATTTGTCCTATTAATGAGGAGCTTAATTTACAACTTATTGGCGCAAGTTATGATAGGCTTAATCAAGATACAACGCTTTTAAAAAATGATGATTTGCAAAATATTGAAAATGTAAAAGAGTTTTTGCACGATGAAAATTTAGAGATAATGGGCGGTAAAGTAGGATTTAGATCATATTCTAGTGATAGATTTGCCATAGCAGGTCAAGCCTATGATGAAAATTTTTATATGCAAAATTATAAAGCACTTTTATGGCATAAAAATAAAAATCAAGTCATACCAAATGATTTTATTCCTTTGTATTTTTCTATTGCTCATGGATCTAGAGCTTTTGCTAGTGCTATTGTTTGTGCTAGAGTGATGAGCTCATTGATTTTTGATGAGCCAAGAATAAAAAAAGAATTTTTATATGCCTTACATCCTGCAAGATTCTTAATTAGAAAGCTTAAAAAAGGACTTATTTAATCCTTGATTTATTAATTTTATATATTGGTATATTAAAATTAATATTTTAAGGAGGGTATATGAAAAGAAAAATTTTGCCAAATAATAATCAAAAATTTTTCAATGACGGACAAATGATTATTTCCAAAACAGATACTGCAGGAAAAATCATATATTGCAATAGAATCTTTATTTCTCTTTCGGGCTATAGTGAGGAAGAATTATTGGGAAAACCTCATAATATAGTGCGTCATCCGGATATGCCAAAAGTTGTTTTTGAATTACTTTGGGAAAGACTTAAGAGTAAAAAAGAGATTATAGCTTATGTTAAGAATCTATCAAAAGATGGATCATTTTATTGGGTTTTGGCTTTTATCAGTCCTTCGTTTGATTCCAAAGGAGAAGTTGTTGGGTATTATTCTATGCGTTTAAAACCCAAAAAAGAAGCAGTTGAAAAAATAGAAAAATTATACAAAGAGCTTTTGATTGAAGAGCAAAAAGGTGGAAAAGGTGCATCAAGGAAGAAACTTGATGATTATTTAAATACAAAAGGGATGAGTTATGAAGAATTGGTTTTATCAATATAATATCAATCAATCTGTAAATTATTTTGCTTTATTTTTATTTTGTTTGATGGCAATCTTGGAAATAGTAGAAAATAATATTTTTGGTTTTATTTTTTGTGTGATTGGAACTTTAGTGGTGTTATTTGGACTTGCTAGTGCTTATTATAGAAATAAAGAAGTTTTAAGGATTACTCAAGTTTTAAATGAGCTTACAAAAGGAAATTTGGAAGCAAGAATTACTCATATAGCTGTTCCAAAATCTGGAGTAGGAAAATTAAGTTGGGTTGTGAATGATTTAGCTGATCAAATGGAGGCTTTTAATAGAGAAATTCTTAATGCTATTTTAGCTGTAAAAGAACAAAGATTTTATAGAAAAGCAAGATTAGAAGGCTTAATGGGTACTTTTGCATATAATGCTAAAATTATTAATGAAGCTACTTTAGAAATAGAAAAAACTCAAAATTTATCCATAAGAAGTATTGTCGTTGAAAATGTTTCTAAGGATATGTCAGATTCTTTGCAAAAAGAATTAGCTTTGATTAATGTGAAATTAAATGATAATGCAAGCACCATGCATGATATATATGAGCAAGCAAATGATATTTCTACTCATTCTTCAAAAAGTGCCAAAAATGCAGAATTAATTTCAGTCGATTTGCAAAATTTAGGCGAAAATATCACTCAAATTCATACTTTAATGGATACTTTTTCACAGCAAATTAATAATGTTTCTTCTTTTATATCTATTATAGAAGATATTACAGAGCAAACCAATCTTTTAGCATTAAATGCAGCTATTGAGGCAGCTCGTGCAGGAGAGCATGGTAGAGGTTTTGCAGTAGTTGCAGATGAGGTAAGACATTTAGCTGAAAAAACTCAAGAGGCCGCCAAAGAAATTTCTGTGATGATTAAAGTATCAATAGAGCAAATGAGTAATATTAAAAATATAACTAATGAAGCTTATAAAGTTGCTAAAAAATCTAACTCAAGTTTAGAAGAATTTCAAGAGGTGTTTACCGGTGTTGATGAAAAAGCTAAAATTTTATTAGATGAGATTTCTAAGACAAGTGTTGATACTAATAAAATATTGCTTTATTTAGAGTGTTGCTTAAAAACATATCTAGCTTGCTCTTGTGTGATTAATTCCAAAATAGAAGATATAGAAGATAAAAATTTAGCCAAATTTGATTCTACAAGTAATATTTATGTTTTAAATCAAAATTTAAATTCTTATATAGAAAAATTATTTGATTATATAAGAAACAATCAAATAGTCAAAGAGGAAAGAAAAATTTATGCACATATTAAGCAAATTCAAGATATAAATGAAAAAATGATAAGCGAAATAGAGCATAAAAAACATATTTAATAAGAGGTTAAATGAAAAAATACATTTTTTTAAGTTGTATATGTTTAAATGTGCTTGCTTCTAATTTAGAAGAAAGCTTAAGTGAGGGTGATGTTAATATAACTAAAGAACAAAAAACAAATGCAATTTCCAAACAAGTATTTTTTCAAAAACCGCAGGAGTATCAAGCTCAAAATGTTGATTTTGGTACTTTTGCTAGTAATTCTTTAGCACAGGTTTTAAATTTAAGCTCAAAGGATAAAACAGAAGCTAGTTTAGATTATAACGCTTTAAATGTAAATATTAAAAATATCAACTCAATTTTAGATTATGATAATGCTACTTTACTTTTAGAAAAACAAGCAAGAATAGGGCAGTTAGAGCAAGCTTATTCTTTGGGAATTATTAATCGTTATGAATTTGATGAAATCAATTTTGGTTTTAATTATTTTAACGATCAATATAAACAAGCTTATGCAAAAAATAGTTTTGGTGCTGAATTGCAATTTAGTCAATATTTTAAAGCATATGCTAATCATTATGATATAAAAGAAAATAATAGTGATGATAGTACAGAGTTTGGGGTTATATTTGATTTACCTTATTTAAATGTTTTAAATGTAAATTCTAACATGAAAGAAACACAAAATCAGTATAACATTACTTATTCTCCAATTTCTATTTTGGATTTATCGCTTAATTATCAAGATGAAAAAACTAGTGCAAAAGATCAAACAGCAATGTGGGTTAAGTTTAGACTAAATTATGAGCAAAGTTTAAGTAAGCAATTTTATAATAGCTTTTATCGTAAAAATAGTATAGCCGAGTTTAATCGCTATGATTTTGCTACTAGGACTTATTAATTGCTCATAAAACGAGTAATGTCATTGTAAGTTACAAATACCATTAAGCTTAAAAGCAAAGCCATGCCAAAATAACTAAGATATTCAAAACATACTTTTGGTACTTCTTTTTTAAAAATTAATTCATAAAGATTAAAAAGTATATGTCCTCCATCTAGTGCTGGAATGGGAAGTAAATTTAGTACTCCAAGATTGATGGAAATTAAAGCTGTGATTAAAAATAAAACTACTATACTAGTATTTGCTGCTTTGGAGGTTATATCCACCATAGTGATGATTCCACCCATATTTTTAGCATCTAATTCCCCGCTGATGATTTTAGCAAGACCTTTAAAAATAAGCAAAGAAGCTTCTATACTTTCTTCATAAGCATATTTTAAACTGCTAATTCCTGAGTGATAAATAGTAACAAACTCACCCTTAGGTGCTATACCAATAAGAGGTTTTTGAACTTTTTGATAAAACTCGTTATAGCCTTGGTCAATTTGCGGTGTTAAAGTGATATTGATAAATTTATTATCGCGTTCTATGTCAAGCAGGGTTGGTTTTGCGTGAACAAGTTTGCCAATTTCTTCAAAACTTTGAATTTGAACTCCATCTATAGCTAGGATTTTATCACCAATTTGTAAATTTGCTTTTTGTGCAGCTGAGTTTGGCGCTATATCTCCAACAACAGGTGCAAGTTTTTGAACTCCTAAAAAACCTATGGCTATATAAAGTAAAAATGCTAGAAAAAAGTTAAAAAATGGTCCCGCAAAAAGTATATAAATTCTAGCTAAAGGACTTAAAGTGTTATAGCTATTTGGCTCATAATTTTTTTCACTAGGATTTAAATCATCTTGTCCTTTAAGCTTAACATAACCACCAAATGGTAGGGCAGATAAGCGATATTCTGTATTTTTGTAAGTTTTTTTAAAAATAGCTTTTCCAAAACCTATGCTAAAAATTTCTACATCAACCCTCATATGTTTTGCAGCTAAAAAATGTCCTAATTCGTGAAAAAAAATTAAAAAAGATATCACTAAAAGTGTTATTAAAAAACTAAAAGAATAAAATTTAAAGCCAATAACTAAGATAATAAATAAAAATAAATATGATTTCAATTTATACCTTTTTTAAATGTTTTACATAAGCTAGTATGTATTCAAAAGCTGAATAAAGTGTAAGTACTAAAGCAATAAATAACAATATATTAGCAAAAGGCCATTGCATAATTAAAAATATAATAGCTATCATTTGAAAGGTTGTTTTTATTTTGCCTGCAAAAGAAGCACTTACATCAAATTTTTCACTTACCATAACCACTCTAAAGCCGGTGATGAAAAATTCTCTTACTAAGATAATGTAAACCATCCATGGATCAGCTTTTTGTGTAAGTAATAACCCTAAAAATGCAGCTAGAATAAGCATTTTATCTGCTAAAGGATCTATAATAGCTCCAAGTTTAGTAGTTTGATTCCAAGTTCTTGCAATATAGCCATCGAAAAAATCAGTTAAAGCAGCTATGCTAAAAATAACACAAGCAAAATAATTTACCCAACTAGGATGGATATTTTCAAAATCATTAATAAGTAAAAAAAACAAAAGTGGAGCTAATAATATCCTTATAAAAGCTAAGATATTGGGTAAATTCATACTTTTAAAATCCTTTATAAAACACCCTTAAGGTAATATTACTTAAAGGTGGTGCCACCATCTACGATCAAAGTATGGCCTGTGATCCAATTTGCCTTATCAGAGCATAAAAATAAACATGCGCCAGCTAGATCTTGTGGCTGTCCAATGCGGTTTAGCGGACTAAGATTGATAGTTGCATTTTTTACCTCTTCATAATTTGTAAATGCTTTAAGCGCGTCAGTATCAATTGGTCCACCGCTAACTACATTTACACGGATATTTTTAGAACCAAGCTCGGTTGCAGCATATCTTGCCATAGCTTCAACCGCTGCTTTAGCTGTACCATGACCAGCATAATTTTCAATATGAACTAAATTTCCTGTTGAAGAAATAGATAATATACTACCCCCACCAACTTTTTCCATTCTTTTTGCCGCTTCTTGTGCTCCAACAACAAAAGCATTTACGGTTGCTGTGAAAATATTATTAATACCTTTTGGCTTTAATTTCATAAATTTAGTATATCCACCTACAACGGCACGACCTGAAATGATAGCATTAGAGATGAAAAAATCTATTCTATCAAAATCTTGATCGATTTTTTCAAACAACTCTTTATATGTTTCTGGTTCAAGTATATTAAATTCATAAGCCTTTGCTTTGATTTTATAATTATTTTCTAAATCTTTCACAATTTCTTGAGCTAAATCTGCATTAGAATTATAAGTAAAAGCTACATTGGCTCCTGCTTTTGCAAACTCATATACAATAGCTTTACCAATCCCTCTTGTTCCACCGCTAATTACTAAAGTTTTATTTTGAAAAAAAGTATCCATTAAAATCCTTTTATGTTATAGTTTTTCATAATCGCTTCTATTTTTGTTAAATTGCAATCACTAGGTTTGCAAAGTGGCAAACGATATTCTAAAGTAGGGGTTAAACCTGCTATATACATTGCCGCTTTAATAGGTATAGGATTGCTTTCACAAAATAAAATTTTATTAATATTATATAACTCATCATTGATTTTTTTAGCTTCAATGTATTTTTCTTTTAAAGCTAGATGAGTTAATTTTGAAATCATATCAGGAAGTAAATTTGAAGTAACTGAAATCACACCCTTACCGCCATTTGAAAGTATAGGATAATTAATCGCATCTTCCCCGCTTAAAAGTATCATTCTAGGTTCATGCGCTAGCAAATCAACGCACTTATCAATGCTTCCACTAGCTTCTTTTACTCCGTAAATATTTTCACAATCTCTAAATAATCTTATAATAGTTTCTGTTTGAAGCTCACACCCTGTTCTTCCTGGGACATTATATAAAAGTACAGGTATATCTATACTTTTTGCTATTTCTTTATAATGAAGATATAAACCTTCTTGTGTGGGTTTGTTATAATATGGAGTAACGCTTAAAATTCCATCAGCTCCATGCTCTTGTGCAAACTTAGCCAAACTTACAGCTTCATGTGTGGCATTGCTTCCTGCTCCTGCTAAAACCTTACAAGAACTTCCTTTGCATGCATCTAGTGCTATTTCTATACAAATTCTATGTTCTTCATGGGTTAAGGTGGCACTTTCTCCGGTTGTTCCAACAGGCACTACTACATCAATTCCATTTGCGATTTGTCTTTTGATGAGTTTATGGTAAGTTTGCTCATCTAATTTTCCATTTTTAAATGGAGTTATTAAAGCTGTCATTGCTCCTATGATGATGTTATTGTCCATTTTCGCCCCTTTTTAAGATTATTGCTGTAGATTTGTCTTCATTGAAGTATTTTCTAGCACAATGAATTAAATCATCTTTGCTTAGATTTTCTATATTTTTTTCATAATCAAGCAAAGGTTTTAAATCACCCTTTGCAAGATAAGATCCATAAATATTTGCAACGCTACTTGCATTGCTTAGTGAAAAAATAAAATCACTTTTTACGGTATTTTTGATTTTTTCCATGATAGCATCATCAAATTTGGCATTTTTTACATCTTCAAGAATTTTCAAAAGCTCTTTTTCAACATCTTCTGCTTTTATACCTTCATTGCAAACACAAATAAATATAAATAAATTCTCATCTATATTTTCACTTGCATAGGCATAAAATTCATTGATTAGTTCTAATTTATCAATTAAAATTTCACTTATTAAAGAACTTTTTCCATTTCCTAAAAGCTCACTCAATGCGCAAAGTTTTGGCATATCTTCATGATTAAATGCAGGAATTTTGTATGCAAGTGCTAGTAGTTGCGTATCGCTTTCTTTGTGCAAGATCACGCGTTTAGCACCATCTTGTTCAGGTTCTTTTTCATGAACTATAGGGATTTCTTTGGTGTTTTTTATATCTTGAAAATGTTTTTTAGCAAGATTGAAAACTTCATCTTCATTAATATCGCCACTCACAAGCAAAATAGCATTTTTGGGTTGATAAAAAGTTTGATGAAAATCTTGTATATCTTCTATTTTCCAATTTTGTATATCTTTAAAAAAGCCTATTGGAGTCCAATGATATGGATGATGTAAAAAGGCATGATTGTATAATCTAAAATATAAATATCCTAAAGGATTATTATCAGTTCTCCAACGCCTTTCTTCTAAAACTACATTTCTTTCAGGCTGAAACTCATCATCTTTTAAATTTAAATTACGCATTAATTCAGCAAAAAGCCACAAAGATTTGTCTAAATTTTCACTAGAGCATTTTATAAAATAATGCGTATAGTCAAAACCAGTACTTGCATTATCCACTCCACCAAAACCCTTGACTATCTCATCAAATTCGCCTGCTTTTAAATTTTTTGTACTTTTAAAATTTAAATGTTCAAGCATATGAGCTATGCCGCTTTTTCCCATTTTTTCATTTCTTGAACCAACTTTATAAAAAATATCTACACTTATAACCCCGCTTTTTTTATTCACAGGTAAAGTGTAAATTTCAAGTTCATTTTCAAGGGTGATTTTTTTATAATTAATCATTTAAAATTAACTCCTATAGCTTGACTAATATGATTAAAACCATCTTGTTTTAAAAGTTCAATTAATCCTTGATTGATATTTTTAACAATGCTTGGTCCTTTGAAAATCATAGCTGTATAAATTTGAACCAAACTAGCTCCATTTTTAATGCGTTCATAAGCAAGTTCAGCACTATCTATACCACCGCTTGCTATTAAAATAGTATCTTGATAAATTTCTTTAGCTACTTCTTTAAAAAATGTCGCACTTTTTTGAGTGATTAATCTACCACTAATTCCACCAAAGGTTCTTGTATTATCAATTAAAGAATAATCTATACTAGTATTTGCCATGATAATACCATCAGCTTTTGCACTAATAGCACTTTTGCAAAGTGAAATTGCACTATCTATACTCATATCTGGAGCAATTTTTAAAATCACAGGTTTTTTTGTGATTTCTTTTGCTTGATTAAATAGGGTGTTTACAAATTCCTCACTTTGTAAATCTCTTAAATTTTTGGTATTTGGAGAGGATATATTAATCACAAACAAATCGCACAAATCTTTAAATTCTTTTAATAAAATAATATAATCATTAATAGCTTCTTCATTTGGAGTGATTTTATTTTTGCCTATATTTGCTACTAAAGGTATGCTAAAAGGATAGACTTTTTTTACTTCTTTTGCGATAGCATCTTTACCTTTATTATTAAAACCCATAGCATTTTGAATACTTTCTTGTTCAACAAGTCTAAAAAGTCTAGGTTTTTCGTTGCCATTTTGAGGTTTTGGGGTGAAAGTTCCATATTCTAAAAAACCAAAACCTAAAGCACTTAGCGGTCTTATCATAGTTGCATTTTTATCAAAGCCACCTGCTAAGCCCACAGGATTGTAAAAATTTAAATTAAAAATTTCTTGATTTAAAATTTCATCATTTATTATACAATCTTTTGCAAAAAAACTAAGCCCTCCAGGAAATATACAATCTAGCGTTCGCATACTAAATTCAGCTAAAGCATGGGCATTTTCTGGATCTAATTTATATATTAAAGGTTTTAAACTTTCATAAGTCATATTTTTCCTTTTTTACAAAATAGCATATTTTACTAAAAAAATGATAATTCTTAGTTTTCATTTTCTTTAACTTTATCAGTTTTTTGTACTTTTTGTTTTAATTTTTGATAAATTTCACAATGTCGCATTAAATAAGCATCATTTCCTATAGAAGCTATTTTTCCTTTATCAAGCACAGCAATTTTGTCAGCATTTTCTATAGTGCTAAGCCTATGAGCGATGATGAGTATTAAGCGATCTTTTTTTAAGCTTTCTATAGTTTTTACTATGGCTTTTTCACTTTCATTATCAAGTGCTGAGGTTGCTTCATCAAAAATTAAAATTTGAGGATTTTTATATAAAGCCCTTGCTATAGCAATACGTTGTTTTTGTCCGCCGGAGAGATTTTTCCCATGTTCTTTTAATTCAGTATGTATACCACCAAGTTCTTGGACAAAATCATAAGCATTAGCTTGTTTTAAAACCTCTATCACGCGTGTTTCGTTATATTCTTTAGCATAAGCAATATTTTGAGCTATAGTGTCATTAAATATATAAATATTTTGAGTTACCAAAGAAATATTTTCTCTTAAACTAATAATATCAAAAGAACTAATATCTTTTTGATTGATTAAAATTTCACCGCTATCTTTTTCAAAAAAATACATCAAAAGATTGATAATAGAAGATTTTCCTCCACCACTTGATCCAACTAAGGCTAGAATTTCTCCTTTGTTAAAAGAAAAATTTACATCTTTTAATACCATTTTATCTTTTTGATAGCTTAAAGAGACATTTTTAAAATGAATATTTTGGATATTTTCTGTAAGTTTTTCATCGCCACCTTTAATTTGTGGTTCTAAATCAGTTAAATAAAAAGTTCTCTCACTAGCTGCTACTGCATTTTGCAATCTTGTATAAAGTGAAGAAAGTCTTTTAATAGGAGTATAAGCCATAAATAAAGCTGTAGTAAAGCTAAAAAAAGAACCTATGCTTAAACTTCCATCAATTACTTCTTTACCACCTATTATAATTACTATTGCAAAGCCAATTGAACCCATAGATTCCATTAAAGGGCTACTTAAAGCTTCAATTCTAATGCCTTTTAAGGAAAGTTTGCAAACTTCGCTATTAGTTTGGCTGAATTTTTGCATTTCATTTTTACCTGCATTAGAAGCTTTAATAAGTTCTATATTAGAAAAGATTTCACTTAATCTTGAAGTAAGATCAGAATTTTTTTCTTGAGTATTGCGTCCTATTTTTTTGATTTTTTTAGCAAAAATAGCAAGAGGGTAAATTGCTAAAGGTAAAATAACTAAAGCAAAAAAAGCAAGTTTTGGACTTTGATAAATTACCACACTTAAAAGTCCAATCGCGGTTAAACTTTCTCTTAAAATTTCAGGTATTATAGTAGAAACTATATTTTGTAAAGCTCCAATATCAGAAGTACATCTGCTGATTAATTCTCCACTTCTGTATTTATGAAAAAAACTCATATCTAAGCGCAAAAGATTGCCAAGAACTAATTCTCTTAATCTTCTTAAAATATCTGTCCCAACATAAGATATATAATAAACTTGCATATAAGCACCAAGATTTTTTAAAGCATAAATTAAAACAACAAGCAAAGGCATATAATAAAGCAAATCAACATTTTTTTCTATAAAAATTTTATTTAAAATAGGCTCTATGATATATGCACTAGCTGCCGTTCCACCACTAGTTAAAAGCATACCAATAATAGCTAAAACAAAATAAAACCAATAATCTTTATAATAAGGCTTAAAGCGAGTAAAAACCTCTTTAAGCTTCATTTCTTTGTAATTTTTATCCATTTTTCTCCCATACCACACCATTTGGTGTATCCATTAAAAGAATATTCTCTTTAGCTAAATCATCACGAATTTGATCTGCTAAGGCATAGTTTTTTTCTTGCTTTGCCTTGTTGCGTAGAGCGATTTTTTCTTCTATTTCCTGACATTTTTCTTCACTAATACCAAATTGAAAATATTTTATAGTATCCATAAAACCTATACCAAAAATAAAAGCGAGTTCTTTTAAGGTTTTTTCTAATTGTATTTTATAAGCTTTGTCTTTTAGGTTTTGATCTAAGTAAATATTACTTTCATTGATAAACTCATCAAGTAAAGCCAAGGCTTTAGAGGCATTTAAATCATCATTTAAAACTTCTAAGATATTTTTAGCTACTTCGCCTTCTATGGTAGTTTTTTCATTTATAAAAGCATTTAAATTTAAGCGTTTTTTTAAGCGATAAAATTTATCAAGTCTTTTTTTAGCAGCTTGTAAGTCTTCTAAAGCGTAGTTAAAATGCGCTCTATAATGCACACTTAAAAGATAAAATCTCAAAACCTCTCCACTAAAAAGTTTTAAAGAATCTTTTAGAAAAAAGCTATTTCCCAGGCTTTTGCTCATTTTTTCACCATTAATTTGCACAAAGCCATTATGCAGCCAAAAATTAGCCAACTCATGATTGTTTTTACAACGACACTGACAAGCTTCATTTTCATGATGAGGAAAAAGTAAATCTATGCCTCCTGCATGAATATCAAGTTTATCTTTAAAAATACTTTCTATCATCACAACGCATTCTGTGTGCCAGCCTGGTCTTCCTTTACCAAAACTTGCAGGATAAAATTTTTCATCAAATTTCCATAAAACAAAATCGCTATCATTTTTTTTGGCTACACTTTCTTCTAAGCGTGATTGATTATCTTCTAAATTTCTTTTAGAGATATAAAAGTATTTATCATCTTTGCTGGTATCAAAATAAATTCCATCTTCAAGTTTATAAGCTAGGTTTAATTCTGAAAGTTTTTCTATATATATAATCATTTGCTCAATATAAGCTGTAGCCTTTGGCTTAAAGTTAGGTTCTAAGATATTAAGCGCTTGCATATCTTCTTCATATCTTTTAATATAAAAATTTGTAATTTCTTCTAAACTTTTACCACTTTCTTGCATTTTTTTTAAAATTTTATCATCAATATCAGTGTAATTTCTAGCAAAAATCACTTCATAATCACTTGCTAGTAAAACTCTTCTTAAAAAATCAAAACAAACACTACTTCTTGCATGTCCTAAATGTGCATCATCATATACAGTAGGCCCGCATAGATAAATGTTTGCTTTTTTTACCTCATTTGGGATAAATTCGCATTTTTTCTTTAAAACACTATCAAAAAAAACCATTAAAATAAACCTTTAAAAAAATGATAAATTCCAATTAAAAATTGTATTAAAATATCTTTAATTTCAAATAAGCCTAGAGTAAATAAACTTAAAAATACTATACTAATAAGCCAAAATTTAATCCTAAAAATACCCCAAAGATTTTTAAAGCCAAATTCTTTAATATTAGCATATAATAAATAAAAAGCACTAATAGATGAAGCTAATGCAATGCCTAAGCTCTTATAAGCTTCTTCTTTGATAAGTAAAATAATCACTATACTAAAAAATGCTGATATAAAAAGTGTTTTAAAGGCGATTACAGCGGCTATTTTTTGTTTAAATTTAGCATAAAGCCACAAAGAGAAAAGTTTTTGCAAACCAAAAGGTAAAAGTCCTAAAAGATAAGCTTGTAATAAAAATGCAGTGATTTTTGTATCTTCTTGATTAAAATTTCCTCTTTGAAATAAAAACTCCACAATTTCTTTAGCTAAGATAATCCCAACTATACTAGCTAAAATCAAAAGCACACTTAAATATTCAAAAGCTTTTTGTATAAAAGCTAAGGCTTTTTGTTCTTCATTTGCTTTTAAATGTCTTAGTATTTTTGGGAAGCTTACTTGACTTAGAGCGATTGCAAAAAGAGCTAAAGGAAGCTGAAAAACTCTGTTAGAATAATACAAATACGAAATACTTCCAGCCATTAAAAAACTAGCTATAGTAGTATCTAATAATGAACTAATTTGATTTGCCGAAGAGCCTAAAAGTCCATGGGTAAAAGTAGAATGAAATTTATCTAAATTGGTCTTTGTTTTTTTAAGTTTTATGCTTAAATACATGCTTTTTAAAATTCTAGTATTTTTTAAAGCAAAAATATGCCATATAAGTTGAGCTAAACCACTTAAGACAGTTGCATATGAAAAATAATACAAGGCCTCTAAAGGCTCATCTTGATTGACAAAAAAACCTGCAATCACAACAAAAAGATTAAAAAATGAAGCAGAAAAAGAAGTGATGAAAAAATTTTGTTTATAATTTAATAAAGAGCCTAAAAAAGTTACCAAAAAAATAAAAAACAAATACCAAAAATTAATAGAAACCAAAGGCGCAGCCAAGATAATTGTTTCTTTATTAAAGCCAAAAGCAAAAATCTTTGTAAAAAATTCAGCAAAAAAACTCACTAAAATACAGGTTAAAAACACTATAATACTAAATTGCAATAAAACATTTATACAAAAAGCACCTTTTTTACTTGCTTTTAAAAAACTTGGTAAAAAAGCTTGTCCAAAGGCCCCTTCTGCAAAAATTCTTCTAAAAAAAGCAGGCATTTTTAAAGCCACAAAGAAAATATCGCTATAAATTCCAGCTCCTAAGTACAAAGCTAAAACAATATCTCTTAAAACGCCCATAATCCTAGAAAATAAAATTCCTAAGGCATTGATGATGAAATTTTTAAAAACAATATTTTTTCTCATTAATTTTCATTCTTTAAACATTAGTTTGAGTATTATAAAATTTTTAATAGAGCTAATTTTAACTAAATTTTGATTTTATTTTTGCTAAAATCAAAATTTTATATATAATAAGGAAGCTTAAGCTATGGAAGAAAAGAAAATTTTATACACTAAAGACCCTTATAGAGAGCTTTTAATATTTGCTTCTGAAAATAAATGTGAAGTTGATGAACTTGATTTTAGGTTGTTAAGTTTTAGTACTTCTTATACTTATGATAATCAAGAATGGATAAAAGTTAATGAAAAAGAGTTGAAAATTTTTGAAGAAGATGAGAAATTTTTAAATCATGAATTAAATATAGAACAAGAATATAAAATAGAAATTTATTTTAAAAAATTTGCACGCATTTCAACTTTTGAAGTTAGTTTACATACTAACGAGCTTTGTACTTTATTAAAAGCCAGCGTTAGAGCTAGTGAAACTATTGCTTTTCATGACAAATTAGCTCTAGAGCTTTTAGAAGCTATTTATAAAGTGATGATAAAAGAAAAATATTTGCTTGGGCTTAGAATTTTTGATTTTAAAAAGCAAATTATTGATTTTAATGCTAAAGTTAAAGAAAAGCAAAAATTTGATTTTGAAGTTGAATTTGAAGTATGTAAGGGAGTTAATCCACAAGAGCCTACAAATGAAGAAATTCAATATCACTATCTAGAAAATCTAAAAAAACACAACGATGTGATGAATAGAAACTATGTAGCACCTATAGGAAAAGATGAGGTGGCTATTGAGAGAATCAAGCCAAAAGAGGGTAGCGATGGCAAGGATTTAAGATTTAAAATTTTAAAAGCACTTCCACCAAAAATAAACAAAGAAAAAGTTATTTGTTCTGATAAATTTGAAGTTAAAGAAGATGATGAGAGTATAAAATATATTGCTAAAAAAGATGGTTTTATTATACAAAGAAAATCCATTTATGAGATAGAAAATTATTTAGAATTTAGTAAGGTTGATTTTAAAAGTACAGGTTCTATTTGGGCGGGTTTTGATAAGCAAGTTATTATTGTGATTAAAAATACAAACACTCTAGAAGATGCAATAGGTCCTAGAATTACTGTTGAGGCTCAGGAATTAGAAGTTACTGGTAATATGGCTCAAGATTCTGTTTTAAGAG
Source organism: Campylobacter sp. IFREMER_LSEM_CL908 (assembly GCF_025771545.1). Lineage (NCBI taxonomy): Bacteria > Pseudomonadati > Campylobacterota > Epsilonproteobacteria > Campylobacterales > Campylobacteraceae > Campylobacter > Campylobacter sp. IFREMER_LSEM_CL908. The sequence goes on along the minus strand of NZ_JAKMQK010000012.1, from coordinate 39,098 downwards.
GTAAAAAGATAATTCTTAAAGGCAATATGCATCATAAAAGCACTATTATAGGACAAAAGGTTGAGGTTAATATCTTAAGAGGATATTGTGAGGCTGAGGAGGTTTTTGCTGAAACTTTGGAAAATGGTTCTATCAAGGCTAAAAAAGTAAATATTAAAAAGGCTATGGGTGGAGAGATTATTGCTGATGAAATTTACATACAAGAACTCGGCGGAAATTGTTTATGTAGTGCTAAAAGTTTAATCCATGTTGAAAAAATTCAAGGCAGTGGAAATAAATTTATAATTCAAGATCTTAAAGCTTTTGGAGAAGAAAAAAGCGGAGAAGAGATACTAATACATGTTGATGGATTGAAAAAAGAACAAGAAAATTTAGCTAAAGAAATAGAAGAGACTAAACACACAATTAATATAAGTAAAGACTCCATACGAATTTTGCAGCAAAAAGTAAAAGAATTAATGAGTGCAAAAAGAGCTATACCACAAGCTTATAAAGCTACTATTAAAGATTTTAATCAAAAGATTGAAAATTTAAGTATTTTTGCCAATAAAATAGAATCTTTAAAAGAAGAAGAAAAAGCAAATATAGAAAAGCTTAAGAAAATTCAAGAAAAACTTTTAAAATCTAAGATTATTAATAAAAGTGGAAAATGGATGGATTTAAATGAAATTAAATTCATTTTGTTAAATCCTAGAAAAGAATTAAGCTATTATCCTCATGATGAAGAAAAAATTCAATGTTTTGAGCTTCAAAAAATTGATACAGAAAATGAGATGGAACTTTTTGAAATTCGTGCTATTAGTAATTACAAGGAAGAAACTAAATGATAGTGGCAATTGAAGGAATAGTGAGTAAAAAAGAACCTACTTTTGTAGTTTTGAAAACTTCAAGTGGGGTAAGTTATGGTGTTTTTGTTTCGCTTTTTTGCTCAAGTAATTTTGAAAAAGATCAAAAGGTTGAGTTTTTAATCACACAAATTATCAAAGAAGACTCTCATAAATTATATGGATTTTTAGATATAAATGAGCAAAAAATGTTTGAGTTGTTGATTAAAATTAGTGGTATAGGAGCAACTACTGCTATGGCACTTTGCTCAAGCTTAGATACTAATACTTTTTATGCGGCTTTGCAAAGTGGCGATGAGAGTGTATTTAAAAAGGTTCCTGGTATTGGTCCAAAGAGTGCAAAAAGAATTATAGCTGAGTTAAGTGATGCAAAAATCAATATAGAAAATTCCAATCAAGACCAAGCACAAGCTTTGGCAGCTTTACTTTCACTTGGTTTTAAACAAGAAAATATTTTAAAGGTTTTAAGAACTTGTGAGAGTAAAAATACTAGTGAGCTTATTAAAGAGGCTTTGAAAAAATTAGCATAATAAAAGGAAAAATATAATGATATATGGTGTAATTTTTGGCGCAAATTCTTATGAGCATGAAATTAGCATTGTAAGTGCTGTGGTATTAAAAAAAGTACTCAAAGCACAAAAAAAATTTATATTTTGTGATAAAAATAAGGAATTTTTTCTTATAGATGAAGAAAAAATGAATGCAAAAACTTTTAGCAGCGGTGCTTATAAAAAAGAAAAAGCTTTGGTATTAAAGCAGGGTGGGTTTTTTATAAAAACTATGTTAGGTGAGAAAAAACTTGACATTGATATAGCGATAAATATCATACATGGAAAAGATGGTGAAGATGGCAAAATAGCTGCTTTGCTTGATTTTTATGGTATAAAATACATAGGCCCACGCATAGAAGCTAGTGTTTTATCTTTTAATAAGGTTTTAACTAAACTTTATGCACAAAGCGTAGGGGTGAAAACACTTGATTATAAGGTTTTAAATTTGCATAAAGAGCAAAATGTATCTTTGGATTTTCCTTGTATTTTAAAGCCTGCAAGATTAGGTAGTAGTATAGGTATAAGCATAGTTAAAGATGAAAGCGAGCTTAAGTATGCCAAAGATGTTGCTTTTGAATTTGATGAGGATGTTGTGATAGAACAATTTGTAAGTAATATTAAAGAATATAACTTAGCAGGTTGTATGATAGATGAAAAAATGGAATTTTCTATTATTGAAGAGCCTAGAAAAAATGAAATTTTAGATTTTGAACAAAAATATTTAGGTTTTTCAGAAAGCTCTAAAGTAAGTGAAGCAAATATTAGTGAAGAATTAAAACAAAAATTAAGGGATAATTTTACTAGAATTTATAATCCTTTATTTAAAGGAGCTTTGATTCGCTGTGATTTTTTTGTGATAGATGATGAGGTTTATTTAAATGAGATCAATCCAAATCCAGGATCTTTAGCAAATTATTTATTTGAAGATTTTACTAATGTAATTAATAGTCTAGCTAAAAATATAGAATTTGAAAAGCAAATTAAGATTGATTATGCTTTTATTCATAGTATTAATGGACAAAAAGGTAAGCTATAATCATGGCTACTTTTAGCAAAGATGAAATTTATACTGCAACTGAAGTGGTAAGAAATTTCAGCACTATGCTTGAAAAAACAAAAAAAAGTGAAAATGGTAGAGTAGTGATTGTAAAAAACAATAAATTTGAAGCTGTACTTTTGAACTTTGAAGAATATGAGCGTTTAAATGAAGCTGTGATGCTTTTAGAAAAGATTTACAAAGATAAAAAAGGCTAGAAATGGCAAAAACTAGAGTATATTCTAATGGGTATTTTTATAATTTAAGTTATGAAATCATCAATCCAAAATGTGAAAAAATAATTCTTATTTTACATGGTTGGGGTGCTAATAAAGAGCTTATGAAACAAGCTTTTGAAAAGCCTTTGAGTGATTTTAAGCAAATTTATTTAGATTTACCTGGTTTTGGAAATTCAAGTATAGATGCATCTATGAATTCTTATGCTTATGCCAAGGTTGTAGAAGACTTTTTAATTACAATTGAGCAAAAAACAGATTATTTAATGGGGCATTCTTTTGGTGGAAAAGTTGCGACTATTATGTGTCAAAATGCTAATTTTAAGGGTTTGATTTTACTCTCTAGTGCAGGCGTGGTTTTACCAAAAAGTTTTAAAGTGAAGTTTAAAATAGTCTTGTTTAAAATTTTGAAAAATCTCCCTTATGGGGATTTTTGGAGGAAATTTTTTATTAGTAAAGACGCTCAAGGCATGAATGAAGTGATGTATGAAACCTTTAAAAAGGTTGTTAATGAAAATTTAGAAAATGAATTTCAAAAGCTTAAAAACCCTATTTTGATTTTTTGGGGTAATGAAGATAAGGCTACACCTTTAAAAAGCGGAGCAATTATCCATTCTTTAGCACAAAAAGGGAAATTTTTTGCATTAGATGGGGATCATTTTTTCTTTTTAAAACATGCTGATTTTATAAATGAAAAAATACATGAGGAATTTTTTAAAAATGATTAGTATGATAGCTTTTTTAAGTTTAAATTTTTTACTTGGATTTTATCTGATTTTAGCCTTACAATGGTACTCTTATAAATTTTCACGCATAATTTTACACTTTCCCAAACCTTTATGGCATTTGTATTTTTTAATAATTCCTTATTTTGCTTTTGTATTTTCTTTGTATAGTGGAAATTTTTATTTATATTTTATAGTTTTTGCTCTATCTTTACTATATGGTGGATATTTATATAAAAATTTAGATAAAAAGTTAGTTTTTACTGCTAGGATTAAGCGTTATTTTTTATTTTTGTCGCTTTTTAGCTTGATATTTATACCATTTTTTTGGATCGGTTTAGAAGCTTTAGTAGTTACATTTTTATTAAGCTTTTTTGTGGAAAAAATTAATCAGAAAAGTTTTATAAAAAAAGCAAGTAAAAAGATTTGTGATAATCCAAATTTAAAAATTATTCTAATAACTGCAAGTTTTGGAAAAACAAGTATAAAAAATTTTTTATACGAACTTTTAAAAGATGAGTTTAAGTGCTATAAGACTCCAAGAAGTGTTAATACTTTTATGGGTATAGTAAAAGATATCAATGAAAATTTGGAAAATAATACTGAAATTTATATCGTAGAAGCTGGTGCAAGAGAGCAAAATGATATTTTAGAAATTACAGAGTTTTTAAATCCTCAAATTTGCATAGTAGGTGAGATTGGTTTGGCGCATTTGGAATATTTTAAAACTCAAGATAATATCCGCAAAGCTAAGTTGCAAGCTTTAAAATCCAAGCGTTTGGAAAAATACTTTTTACACTCAAGCACCTTATATGAAAATGAATTTTATGATGAGTATTTAAGTGATGTTAGGGCAAGTTTGGAAGGATTGGATTTTAAAATAAGATTAGATGATAGTATTTATGACTTTCATGCAAATTTACTAGGTGCTTTTAATGCTTATAATATTAGCGTGTGTATTTTGCTTGCATATTATTTAGGAATTAAAATAGAAAATATTACAAAAAGCGTATCGAATTTAAAGGCAGTAGAACATCGCTTGCAAGTGATTTCTAAAGAGCCTAAATTTATCATAGATGATGGCTTTAATGGAAATTTTAAGGGTATGAGTCAAAGCTATGAGCTTTGTAAAAGCTATCAAGGAAGAAGAGTTTTGGTAACTCCTGGTATAGTTGAAGTTAATGAAGAAGAAAATATAAAATTATGTAAAATTATTAATGAATGTTTTGATTTTGTGATTATTACTTCAGAGACTAATAGTGTGATTTTACAAAAACATATCACATTAGATTTTTATGTATTGAAAGAAAAATCTCAACTTGTGCAAACTTTATCAAGATTAACTCAAAATGGGGATTTGATTTTATTTTCCAATGATGCACCAAGTTTTATGTAAAACCATTTAGCTTATTAAAAAGGCCAAATGGTCTCCATAAATTTTGTCCCCCAAGGCTTGCGTGTAGATTTGTCTATATCGCCTTCAGTTTTATAAAGAATTTTTGCATCAGCTATATATTTACTATCTATCATATTATCTTGAGAAATATCATAAGGTCTTATAACCCCGCTTAGTTGAATGATTTGTTTTTCTCCATTGATTAAAAGCTCACGACTTCCTTCTATAAAATAATTTCCATTAGATAAAACCTTAATTACTCTAGCAGAAATTGTAGTTTGGAAATTTTCACTTCTAGTTTGGCTTCCTGTGCCTTGATATTGTGAAGTACTTGCTGTGGTATAGCCTATATTTGTATAGTCATTAACAAAATCTCTAACTTTGCTAAGTCCAGCACCTGTAGTTATTTGTCCACCACCTAAATTTACATTGTTGTTTTTGCTTGTAGATTTAGAGCCTTGTGAATTTTGTGTAGCATTTTCTCTAATGACTACGGTTACCAAGTCATTTACATTCATTGCTTTTTTATCAGAAAATAAAGGGTTATCTCCTTTACCAAACAGCGATCCAGGATTGCTTTGAGTATTATGATTTTGCTTAGGAGCTAGTTCTTCTACATAAGTAGGTGGTTTCATATTAATATGTGGATCAACTGTGGCACTACAGCCAAACATTACAAAAGGTAACAAGTAAAAATTAACATTTTTAAATTTCATAGCTTTATAACCTTATATTATTATGATGAATTTTAAAATAATTATATTATAAAAAACAATTATTTTGTTAAATAAAGAGGAAAAAATGAAATCTATGTTTTTATTAAACTGCATTGATGAAAAATTTTTGCAGCAGTGTTTAGAAAAGGTACGAGGTAAAATAGCTTTTTACTTTCCTGTTTTTTGTGAAAAAAATAAAGAAAAAATTACTTCATTTTGCACAAAAAGAAATCTTAAAATAGATTTTTTTAGTAGTTTTGCAAAAAATGAGTATCAAGGTAAGTTCACTCAAAATTTAAATGATTTTTTAAAAAAAATTATTGAAGATTTTGAGAAAACAAAAAAAGAAAATGATTTTACTATAGTAGTTGGAGTAGATGATTTTGGCTTGATGGGGGATTTAAATTTGAATATAGCCTTAGCTAAAGAGCTAAACACTCCATTGTATGCAAAAAGTCAAGATGAAAATCATACTATGTTAAATTTTTTACTAAGCCAAAAGCTTAGCGACTTTGTTTTGTTAAAAGAAAATGAAGATTTTACTCAAGATTTATTACAAGAATATGCTTATAAAACTCAGGCAAGATTTTCTTATGAGCTTTTTGAAAAAGCAAAAGCAGATAAAAAAATAGTAGTTTTACCTGAAAGTTTTGATGAAAGAGTATTAAAAGCTAGTGAATTTTTAATACAAAATGAAATTGTTGATTTGATTTTGCTAGGTGATAGCAATGAAATTTGTGCGAAAGCCAATAGTTTAAATATCAATATCGATGGTGTGCGTATTATAAATCCTAAAAATTCTCAATATAATGAAGAATTTGAAGAGCTTTTATATGAAGCTAGAAAAAGCAAAGGCATGAGTAAAGAAGAAGCTAAAAAACTCGTGCAAGATAAAACTTATTTTGCGACTTTACTTGTACATACTCAAAAAGCCCATGCTATGGTAAGTGGTGCAAGTACAACTACTGCTGAAACTATTCGTCCTGCTTTGCAAATTATCAAAACAAAACCTGATGTGAGTTTGGTTTCTGGTATGTTTTTTATGTCTTTAGAAGATAAGGTTTTGGTTTTTGCTGATTGTGCTGTTATGCCAAATCCAACCCCTGAACAACTTGCTGAAATTGCTTATGTGAGTGCAAATAGTGCTAAAGCTTTTGGACTTGAACCTAAAGTGGCTTTACTTTCATATTCTAGTGGAGATAGTGGGAGTGGAGCTAGCGTGGATGCAATTAAAGAAGCTACTAAAATAGCTAAAGAAAAATATCCTCAACTTGAGCTAGAAGGTCCTATACAATTTGATGCAGCATATGATATGCTAACAGCAAAAAGTAAAATGCCAAATTCTAAAGTAGCAGGAAAGGCAAATGTATATGTGTTTCCTGATTTAAATGCGGCAAATATTTGCTATAAAGCAGTACAAAGAACAGCAAATTCTTTAGCTATTGGCCCGATTTTACAAGGTCTTAAAAAGCCAATTAATGATTTAAGTAGAGGTTGCTTGGTGGAAGATATTGTTAATACTGTGATTTTAAGTGCTATTCAAGCACAAGAATAAGGAGAAAAATGAAAATATTAGTTTTAAATTCAGGTTCATCTTCAATTAAATTTAAGCTTTTTGAAAAAGATGAAGCCCTAGCATCTGGTTTAGTGGAAAAAATAGGCGAGCAAAGCTCTAAAATAGAACTAAAAGATCTAAAAAGTGGTCAAAAATACCAAAAAGAATTAGCAATTAAAGATCATGAGCAAGGTATTGAATTAGTAAATGAATTATTTTCTCAAAGTGGAATTTTACATGATTTAAATGAGCTTGATGGGTGTGGACATAGGATAGTTCATGGAGGTCCAAATTTAACTAAACATTGTTTAGTAGATGATGAAATTTTAAAAGAAATTGATAGGGTTTCTCATATAGCACCTTTACATAATCCTGCACATTTAATAGGTATTAAAACTATGATAAAAGCAGCTCCAAAAGTTCCCAATGTGACAGTTTTTGACACAGCTTTTCATCAAAGCATGCCTGATTATGCTTATATGTATGCTTTGCCTTATGAGTTTTATGAAAAACACCAAGTTAGAAAATACGGCTTTCACGGTACTTCACATTCTTATGTAAGTAAACAAGCTGCACATATACTTGGTAAAAATATTAATGAATTTAATGCAATTAGCGCTCACCTTGGAAATGGTGCGAGTGTTTGTGCTATAGAAAATGGAAAATGCGTAGATACTTCTATGGGTTTTACTCCACTAGAAGGTTTGATTATGGGAACTAGATGTGGTGATATTGATCCTGCTGTATTGCCATTTTTAGCAAAAGAATTAAATTTAAATCCATCTGATTTAGATACTATAATGAATAAAAAAAGTGGTGTTTATGGAATTTGTGGGTTTAATGATTTTAGAGATATTGAAGCACAAATTGAAGAAAATAACGAAAAAGCAAGACTTGCTCTTGATATGTTTTGTTATCGTTTGAGTAAATATATTGGCTCATATTTTGCGATTTTACCTAGAGTCGATGCGTTGATTTTTACAGCTGGTATTGGAGAAAATGATAATATTGTTAGAGCAAAAGTTTGTCAAAGACTAGCGCATTTGGGATTTGATATAGATTTAGATAAAAATACACAACTTAGAAATGGTGAGATTAGTAAAAAAGACTCTAAAATTAAAATTTTAATTATTCCAACAGAAGAAGAATTAGAAATAGCTAAAATTACCACAGAACTTATTAAAAAATAAATAACCTTGAGTTTTAAACTCAAGGTTTGTTTTAAAATGCAGGAACTACAGCACCTTGGTATTTTTCATTGATAAAATCTTTTACTTTTTGACTTTGCAAAGCCTTTATTAAAGCTTTGATTTTAGGATTGTCTTTATTATCTTGTGTAGTTACTAAGATATTTGCATAAGGACTTTCTTTACTTTCTATTAAAATAGAATCTTTTACAGGATTTAAATTTGCTGATAAAGCATAGTTTGAATTAATCACTGCAAAATCAACATCATCTAAAGCCCTTGGAAGTTGTGCTGCTTTTAACTCTTTAAATTTGATGTTTTTTGGATTATCTTTAATATCAAGTGGAGTTTTTAATGCGCTATTTTTAAAACTAACTAGTTTAGTACTAGCGATAATATCTAAAGCTCTGCTTTCATTTGTTGGATCATTTGGTACAGCTATAGTAGCATTTTGTGGAAGATCTTGGATATTTTTATATTTTTTAGAATAAACAGCCATTGGTTCGATGTGAACTTTTGCAACGCTAATTAATTTTGTGCCTTTATTGGCATTAAACTCATCCAAATAAGGTTGATGTTGGAAGAAATTTGCATCAAGTTCTTTACTATCTGTACTAAGATTTGGTAAAACATAATCATTAAATTCTTTAATTTCTAATGTGTAACCTTCTTTTTTTAATAAATCTTTAGTTTGTTCTAAAATTTCAGCATGAGGGACAGGTGTTGCACCTACAGTGATAACTTCATTAGCAAATAAACTTGCACCTAAAATTGTGCTTGCAGCGAGCAGTTTTAACAATTTCATATTAACTCCTTTTTTATAGTTTTTTAAAATGTTTGATTATATTGTAAAAATATTAATAAGATGAGAAAAGTTTTATTTTTGTTTGTTTTTATATTCTTTAGAAAAGCATTTAAGTTCTTTTATAAATTTTATATAACCACCTTTATACCAACTTTTTTGAGCATTAATAAGGGCTTTTCCAATTTTATAAGAATAAGTATTTTGATTTTTTTAATACCTTCGCTTTTGTAATCATCATAGCTTGATAAAGGTGGAAGTTTAAGGTAAGGTTTTGTTTTCAAATCTTTTTGGTATTGTTTAGCTAGTTTTGTGTGTTTGTAATAAATCTTTAGTAGAGTAAAAGGTAAAAAAGGAATTTTTTTCTTATTCTTAGCACACTCTATAAAGGCATAACCTAGTTTGTATGATAAATGATATCTTGTGCGTTGGATGGATTGCTTGTTGTCTTTGTGAAAAGAGCCTATATATTTACTTCCTCCAAGTTTTAACCATTTTTCATAATATTCTTGCCATTTAGGCCATGTTTGATTGCAAAATTTACTATTCCAAAAACGACTGTTGGTGCCACAAGCATGAACTATAGAAGCATTTTGTGTAAGATTTGTAAGATAATGAGTACTTCCCGTGTATTTGTCTTTTAAATCTTTGACTTTAAAGTGATTTTCATAAACCATTAAGGAAAAAATTCCTTGATCTTGCCAATTTTTAGTATTTTGTGAAAGATAATTATAAATGAATTGATAACACTGTAAAGGATTTGGTATAAGATCGTTAAAGACTAAAATTCCTGTTTGATATACACGCTTATTAAGATATTTTTTTTCTAAAGGCAGTGCTGTGTGAATTAATGTTTTACCTAATCTTGCACCAAAATGATATTTTCTAGCTCTTAATTTACTAAGTTCATCTATACTTTTTAAAAGTAAAACATCAAAATCAAGATAGATAATACTTTCGCATTCATCTAAAAACTTAAAAGCTTCAAATCTTGCAAAAGCCATATGCGTCCATCTTTTTAAGAAAAATAAATTATTAATATCGTTTTGATTTTTATCAAGAGTGGTTAAAAAATCTTCTTGGGTAAAAAGAATAAATTTAATTGTTTTGTTTTTAATAATTTTTTGCATGATATTTTGATCATTCAAGCTAAAACCATCATGTAAAATGTAAAACACATCTACCTTTTCACCCATAACATCCATGATATTAATGAGCAAGGTTCCTATGGTAAAGCTTGAATTTTTAGTCGCTGCTAGTAAGATACCAAGTTTATGTTTCATTGTTTATCTTTTGGTGATTTTATAAAGAATATTTCCTATAAATTGTATGATTTGAACTAAAACAATTAAAACCACAACAGTTTGAATCATAATATCAGTTCTAAAACGCTCATAACCATAGCGAATAGCTACATCACCTAAACCACCACCACCAACAGTTCCTGCCATAGCAGAAAAACCAATAACAATAATCAAAATTAAAGTAATACCATTAATAATACTTGGTAAAGCCTCGCTAAACATAACTTTAAAGATAATTTGTGCTTTACTAGCTCCATAAGATCTTGCTGCTTCAATGATAGCAGGATCAATTTCTTTAAAAGCACTTTCAATCATTTTGGCCAAATAAGGCGCAATTCCCATGGTAAGTGGTACTATGGTAGCAGTTGTTCCTATGCTAATACCAATGAGATATTTTGTAAAAGGACTTAAAACTACAATAAGTACTAAAAATGGAAAAGATCTTAAAATATTGATAATAAAATCAAGTACGCTATAAATGCTTTTATTTTCCCATAAGCCACCTTTATCAGTAACAGTAAGCACAATTGCAGGGATAAGCGCGATTAAAAAGGCTAAAAAAGTGGCTGTAAAACTCATATAAAGAGTTTCTAGTAATGCCGGATAAAGTATATTTTCAAAATTTCTTAAAATTGTTTCTAAGTTCATTACACAAGCTCCCAAATAACGCCATTTTCTTGTAAATAATTTAAAACTCTTTCTTGATCTTTAGCTTCTATATTGATCACCAAATTTCCTAAAGCATTGTTGTTTAATTTTTCTATCTTACCCCAAACTATATTAAAATCAATATTTAAACTTCTAGCCATATGAGTGATAATGCTTTGGTTTGCTTTTTCTTTGCAAAAGTATAAGCGCACATTAACTCCATTTAGTGGTAAAAAATCACTTTCCCCTAGAAATTCACGCATTTTTTCACTTGGTTTTAAGAATAAATCTTCGATTTTCCCTTGACCTATGATTTGTCCATGCTCTAGCAATACAGCCTTTTGTGCTATTTGTTTTACTGCCTCCATTTCATGAGTTACTAATACTACACTGATGTTAAATTCTTGATTGATTTTGGCAATAAGTTCTAAAATATTATTTGTAGTATTTGGATCAAGCGCAGAAGTAGCTTCATCACTTAGTAAAATTTTAGGATTTAAAGCAAGGGCTCTAGCTATGGCTACTCTTTGTTTTTGCCCACCACTTAGCTCATTTGGATAAGCTTTGCTTTTAGCTAAAAGTCCCACAAGATCTAAAAGTTCATTAACTCTTTTTTGAATTGTGCTTTTGTCAAAATTATGAATTTCTAAAGGCATAGCTACATTTTCAAATACATTTTTTCTACTCATAAGTGCAAAATGCTGAAAAATCATCCCTATATCTTTTCTAAATACTCTTAACTCTTTTTCTTTTAAAGTAGCTATTTCTTTACCAAAAACTTCCACACTACCGCTTTGATAATTTTCTAAACCATTAATACATCTTAGCAAAGTTGATTTTCCTGCCCCGCTGTGTCCAACAAGAGCATAAATTTCTCCTTCTTTAACTTCTAAAGAAACATCATTTATAACTAATTCTTTGCCATAATATTTTTTAAGATTTTGTATTTTTATCACTTATTAGCCTTCTAAATTAGAAATTTCATCATTGATTTTTTCAAGTTGAGCTTTAATATTTTCAAGTTGAGTTTTATTTTGCTCAATGACTGCAGTAGGTGCATTAGAGATAAATTTTTCATTTTTCATCATAGCATCTAGCTTGTTAAATTCTTTTTCAAGTTTTGTTTTTTGACTATTAAGTCTATTTAAAACACCGCTTAAATCAAGATCTTGAGTTGGTATAAATACTTCTAAATTCTCGCTTACATCTCTAATGGATTTTTCTAAATTTGTATTGATAAACTCGATGTTTTCACATTTTGCAAGTGTTGAGATGAAATTAGTGTAATTTTTTAACTCAGCCATTAAACTCTCATCGTTTAATTTTATACAAGCTTTTTGAATTTTTACATTTGCAAGCTCTACTAGAGTTTTTGCACGGCGTAAGCTTACTATACTTTCTATAATGATATTAAATAATTTTTCTATTTTTTCATTTCTAGAATTAAATTTAGGATATTTTGAAATCATTATAGAATCATGAGTTTGGATAGAAGTTTTACTTAACTCATGGTATAAATACTCACTAATAAATGGCATAAAAGGATTTAAAAGTTTTAATGCTTCTTTAAAAATACTTCCAAGTTCTTTTATACTTGATTTTTCAGCCTTGCTAAGCTCAATCCCCCAATCACAAAATTCATCCCAGAAAAATCTATACAAAGTATTTGCCGCATCATTAAAACGGTAGTTGTCTAAATTTTCTCTTGTTTCTTTTATGCATACTTCAAAACGAGATAGCATGTATTTTGCCAAGTTAGTTTGAATTTTACTTTTATCTAAATCTTCAAATTTTTCTTCATTTAAGAGTAAAAATTTACTTGCATTATAAAGCTTGTTGGTAAAATTTCTAACTTGTATGAGTTTGTCATTGCTTAACTTTATATCTCTACCTTGGATAGCTAAAAGAGCAAGAGTAAAACGCAAGATATCAGCGCTGTATTCATCCACACTTTGCACAGGATCAATGACATTACCTAAAGACTTACTCATTTTTCTACCTTGCTCATCTTTAACCAAAGCATGCAAATATATATCTTTAAAAGGAAGTTCACCTAAGGCATTAGTGCTTTGAAACATCATTCTAGCAACCCAGAAAAATAAAATATCAAAACCAGTGATTAATAAAGAATTTGGATAAAAATCTTTTAAATCATCTTCATGCCAAAGTGTATTTTTACCCCAGTCTTTATTACCCCAACCTAAAGTACTCATAGCCCAAAGACCTGAAGAAAACCAAGTGTCTAAAACATCAGGATCTTGTTTGAAATTAGTGCTTTGGCATTTTGGGCATTGGCTTGGAGTTTCTTCGCTTGCCCATTCATGAGAGCATTCACAGTAATACACAGGAATTTGATGACCCCACCAAAGTTGTCTTGAAATACACCAATCTTTTAAATCCCTCATCCAAGCATTAAAACTATTAATCCAATGTGCAGGGTAAAATTTACTTCCACCAAGATTAACTTTTTCTATACTTTCTTTTGCGATTTCATTTTTTACAAACCATTGTTTAGAAATATATGGCTCAACCACATTTTTACAACGATAGCAATATCCTACTTGATTAGTATAATCTTCTATTTTTTCAACAAAACCTTTTTCTTGCAATTCTTTTATAATAATATCTCTTGCTTCTAATCTTTCTAAGCCTTTAAAATGCAAGCAATGTTCATTTAAGATACCTTTTTCATCAAAGATAGTAATAAATTCAAGTTTATGTCTTAAGCCTACTTCATAGTCATTATGATCATGTGCTGGGGTTACTTTCACAAAACCTGTACCAAATTCCATATCCACATGCTCATCAGCAATAATAGGAATTTTTCTATCTATTAAAGGTAAAATGACATTTTTGCCTATTAAATGCTTAAATCTTTCATCGTTTGGATTAACCATCACAGCACTATCACCAAAATAAGTTTCTGGTCTTGTGGTGGCTACTACGATATATTCTTGAGAATTTTCTAAGAAATATTTTAAATAATATAATTTTCCTTTATTTTCTTTGTGTTCTACTTCTATATCGCTTAATGCTCCATCATGAGTGCACCAATTTACCATGTAATTTCCACGCACAATAAGCTTTTTATCATAAAGATCCACAAAGGCTTTTTTTACTGCATTTACCAAACCTTCATCCATAGTAAAACGCAAACGACTCCAAGCGGGAGTGATACCCAAAATTCGCATTTGCTTAACTATGGTACCACCGCTTTGCTCTTTCCATTCCCATACCTTTTTTATAAATTCTTCTCTACCGAGTTCTTCTTTTTTAATGCCTTGAGCTAAAAGTTGTTTTTCTACAACATTTTGTGTTGCAATCCCTGCATGATCAAGTCCTGGCTGATAAAGAGTTTTGTAACCATCCATTCTTTTATAACGCGTTGTGATATCTTGTAAAGTACAAGTTAGAGCATGACCTATATGCAAAACACCTGTTATATTAGGTGGTGGCATCATAATACAAAAGTTTTTACCTTTTTCTTGAATTTTTTCATTACCATTGATTTCAAAATATCCGCGTTCTTCGCAAATTTTATAATATTCTTTTTCTAGTGATTTATCATACATAATTGCTACCTTGAGAATGAAAATAAATTGTTATGTTAGCTTAAAATTGTTAAAGAAGTTTTGAAATTTAGAAATTAGTTATAAAAACTAATTTCTACTTTACGATTATTTTGTCTTTGAGAATCAGACTTATCTTTAGTAGGATAGGTGTCTTTTCCCAAAGATTCTATTTCTATAACCTCAGTAAAACTAAAGAAATGTTTAGCCACATTCATTGCTCTATTTAATCCTATCATATAGTTTGCAAAAGTACTACCTCTATCGTCTGCATAACCTTGAATTTTAACTCTTTTGAGTATATCTTCTCTTGCTAGATTTTGATTGATTTTTTCAAGTAGATTTTCATTGCTGTATTCACTATATCCATTTCTTTCAAATAAAAATTTTAAATCAGAAATTTTAACATCTACATAATTGTATTTTTTCTTATTTTTAGCAAAAACAATATCTTTATTATATATGCTTAGTTTCATATTGTCATTTGAAAGCATATCGATAAAAATAGTTAAATTGTAATCTTGAGAATTAATTTTAACAGGATTAATCATTTCTTTTAACATATCAACTCTATAATCACTTAAACTTTTTCCATCCAATACATAAACTTTAACAAAATCATTACTTAATCTTGGTTCATATCTGCTAGTTTTACCTTTTGCAATGTATTCTTGCATAGTATTTTTATATTTTGTTGTTTTTTCTTTTTTTACACTTGTTTGTTTGTTGTTTTCAACGAGAACTTTTTGTTCTTCTTGGGCTACTTTAGGAGTAATAGTTTCATTTTTAGAAACTTCAGCTATATTTGTTTGGGTTGTTGGCGCGACTTCTTGAGTGCTTGTATTTTCATCTATGGTAGGATTATTTTGTACCGGAGTCTCTTCTTTTAAAGACTCCGGATTTATTTGCTGTGATGGATAATAAGTATTATCACTTATATTATTTCTTTCTTGATTGTATTGAGTACTTGGCGGAGTGTAGCTTTGATAAGAACTACTTTTTTTATAATCATATACATAAGTATTTGAATCATCTTCAAAATACCATATATAAAAACCAATACTAGCGCCTATTAGCACCACAAAAGCTATACTAAAAGCAATAATACTTTTCATTTTTTATCCTTTGTGAAGTCCTCAAAAGGACTTTGATTATTTATAATTTTTAATAGAATTTTCTAAAATTTCACTTGCTTTTTCAATACCTGCAAATTCTTTTACTTTTACCCATTTGTTTGGTTCAAGCATTTTATATGTTTCAAAGAAATTTTTGATTTTATCTAAGCTTGCTTTTGGTAAATCATCTAAACATTTAATATTATCATATCTTGGGTCAATTTTACTTACAGGAACAGCTAGTAATTTTTCATCCATACCGCTTTCATCTTCCATTAATAATACCCCTATTAAACGACAAGGAATCACAGCTCCTGCTTGGATAGGGTATTCATTTAATACTAAAACATCAATAGGATCGCCATCATCTGCAAGAGTATTTGGTATAAAACCATAGTTTGCTGGATAAAACATAGCTGAATACATCACGCGATCAACCATGATGACTCCGCTTTCTTTGTCAAGTTCGTATTTAATGTTTGATCCATAAGGAATTTCAATAACTGCATTAAGTTTATTTGGTACTTCTCCAACTTTGATTTTGCTAATATCCATTTTTTATCCTTTATTTTAATAAATCATTGATTAAATTTTTCATATCGGCTACGATAGCTTCAATACTTCTTTCACCATTGATTACATGGTGGATATTTTCTTTAGTATAAAAATTTGTTATTTCTTCTAAAGGTTCTAAATAAACTTTCATTCTATTATTAAAAACTTCTTCGTTATCATCAGCACCTCTAGCACGCCCTAAAACTCTTTCTCTAGCAACTTCTTCGCTAACTTTAACTTCTATCACACCTTTTAAAATTACTTCACTTTGATTTTTTAATACCTTATCAAACTCAAGCATTTGTTCAACACTTCTTGGATAACCATCTATTAATATAGTATTAGTTGGTGCATTTTTTAAAGCAGTGATGATAGTATTAACTACCACTTCCAAAGGAACCAAATTTCCTTTAGAAATAAAACTATCAATAATCTTTCCAAGTTCGCTTCCACTAGCCACTTCTGCTCTTAGCAAATCACCTGTAGAATAATGAGTAATGCTCGCATCATCTGTAGCTATGATGCTTGCATCGGTTGTTTTACCACTACCTGGTGCACCTATGATTAAAAATAATTGTTTCATTTAGTATTCTCCCTTAATCTTATACCTAGTTCTCTCATTTGTTCATTGCTTACTTCACTTGGAGCTTGAGTCATAAGACATTGCGCTCTTTGTGTTTTAGGAAATGCTATAACTTCTCTAATACTTGAAGATTTTGTTAAAAGCATGATAAGTCTATCAAGACCTATTGCTATACCACCATGTGGTGGTGCTCCAAAACTTAATGCATCAAGTAAGAAGCCAAATTTCTTTCTTTGTTCTTCTTCATCAATATTTAAAAGCTTAAATACTTTTTGTTGGATAGGACTTTTGTGAATTCTTATACTACCACCACCTAATTCTACACCATTTAACACTACATCATGTGCAATAGAATTAATTTCTTCTAAGTCTTGCTCATCAATATTTTTTGGCATAGTAAATGGATGGTGCATTGCAGAATAGCTTCCATCATCATTTTGCTCAAACATAGGAAAATCAATAACCCACAAGAATTCTAATTTATCCTCATCGATAATTTTCATTTCATCAGCAAGGAATAATCTAAATCTGCCCATATAATCAAGCACAGTTTTTTTAATCCCTGCACCAAAAAATACTACATCACCAACTTCTAATTCACATCTTTGGATTAAAGCATTTAAGTCCTCTTCGCTAAAGAATTTACAAAGTGGGCCTTTAGGACCATCTTCTTTCATTTGTATAAATGCAAGTCCTGCTGCTCCAAATTTACGCACAAATTCTTCAAATCTTTGCATTTGGCGTTTAGAAAAAATCGTATCGCCTTTTGGAACTCTTAAAGCTTTAATACGATTTTTCTTCGTGTCTTTTGCGATATTTGCAAAAATTTCATTATTTGATTTTGCAAAAATATCAATCACATCAATAAATTTCATATCAAATCTTAAATCAGGCTTATCAGAGCCATAATTTTCCATAGCTTCTTTGTAACTCATTTGCCTAAAAGGTATGCTAATTTCTTTTCCGCAAGCTTTGAAAATATCTTTAAGTAAATTTTCTGCCATAGCTATGATATCTTTTTGTTCACAAAAACTCATTTCTATGTCTATTTGAGTAAATTCAGGTTGGCGATCTGCTCTTAAATCCTCATCTCTAAAACATTTTGCAATTTGAAAATATCTATCAAATCCTGAACACATTAAAAGTTGTTTGAAAAGTTGAGGGCTTTGAGGTAGGGCATAAAATTCACCTTGATGTACGCGTGATGGTACTAAATAATCCCTTGCGCCTTCTGGAGTAGCTTTGGTTAAAATAGGGGTTTCAACCTCTAAAAATCCCATTTTTGCTAAAGAATTTCTTGTTGCTATACAAGCAGTTGATCTTAGAGCAAAATTATCATAAAGTTTTTTGCTTCTTAAATCTAAAAATCTATATTTCAATCTTAATTCTTCATTTACACTTTCATCGCCTATAGCAAAAGGTACTACAGCACTTTCATTTTCAATAGTAAGTTTATTTATAACAACTTCTATTTCTCCGGTTTTTAATTTTGGATTTACAAGTCCTTCACCGCGTGGGCGAATTTTTCCTTGTGCTATTAAAACATATTCATTTCTTACTGATGAAGCTATATTATGTGCTTCTTGATTATCCGCTGGATCACATACTAATTGTATAAGTCCGCTACGATCTCTAAGATCGATAAAAATTACACCTCCATGATCACGGTAAGAATTTACCCAACCACATAATGTTACTTCCTCGCCAACATTTTGTATGTTAAGCTCTGTATTATAATGAGTTCTCAAAATTTTTCCTTAGCTTAATTTTGTTCAATTTTGTTATTATAGTATTTTATTCTTTTGCTTAGCTAAGTTTTGTTATAATTTTTTTATGAAAAAATGTATAAATATAGAAAAAATTCAAAAAGTAGGCTTATTTTGCAGGTTAAATACAAATTTAAATGAGCAAATTGCTTTTTTAAAAACAATTTTTTTGCAAAAAAATATAGAGCTTGTGCTATTAGATCAGAAAAAAAATAATCTTAAAGATTTACAGAAATTAGATTTTTTAATTTCTCTAGGTGGGGACGGCACGCTTTTGTCTTTATGTAGGCAAGCTTATCAAGCAAAAAAGCCCATTTTAGGGATAAATGCAGGAAATTTAGGTTTTTTAACTGCTTTTTCTTTTAATGAAGTAGAAAGTTTTTTTAAAGATTTTTTTAAAAATGATTTTAAAATAGAAAAAGCTAAAATGCTTCAAATAACGCTTTGTAAAAAGAATAAAATCATTAAAAAATTTGCTTTTAATGACGCGGTTTTTTCTCGTGATAATGCTTTAATGGCAAATGTGGAAGTTTTCTTTGAAAATAAACTTTTTAATGCTTATTATGGAGATGGTTTGATTATAGCTAGTTCAAGTGGTTCAACTGCTTATAATATTAGCGCAGGTGGGCCTATAGTACATCCTTGGAGTGAAATTTTTGTTCTAACTCCGGTTTGTTCTCATTCTCTAACTCAAAGACCTATAGTTTTGCCTTATGGTTTTGAGCTTGAGTTGAAAGTTGAGCATTGTTTGTTGTATTTAGACGGGCAAGAAGTGGTTGATCCTAAAGAATATGATAAAATTCTTATAGGGCTTAGTAAAAAAGAACTTAGTTTTATACATAAAAAAGATAGAGATTATTTCCAAGTTTTAAAAGAAAAGTTAAATTGGGGTAAGTGATGATAGAAAGTATTTTAATCAAAGAAAATTTAGGTTTTAAACAAGCAAAATTAGACTTAGAAGTGGGGTTTACTGTCTTTACTGGTTTAAGTGGTGCTGGAAAGTCTGTGCTTTTTAAGGCTATTTTAGCAGCATTTGCTTTAAGTGAGAGCGAAGCTAAAATGGTGGAAGTTTTGTTAAATGATGAGCTTGAATTAGATGAGTTTGGCATTGAAAATGAAGAATTAAATGTATTTAAACTTTTAAAAGATAAAAGCTCGCGTTATTTTGTCAATAATCAACTTATTTCAAAAAAGAATTTAGCCTTACTTTCTAAGAAATTTGTAAAATATCTTTCAGCTAAGGAAAATAATGAGTTTTCAAATGAAAGATTTTTAAACTTACTTGATTTTATGCAATCAAAAGAGGATAATAAATTTAAAGATTTTTTAAATGAATATAAAAATGTTTATAAAGAATATATAGAAAATAAAATTAAATTAGAAAAAATTCAAGAAGAAGAAAAAAAGGTAGAAGAATTAAAAGAATTTACAAGCTTTGAAATACAAAAAATCCAAAGTATTAACCCAAAAATAGGTGAATTTGATGAGTTGATGAGTTTAAAAAAAAGGCTTTCTAAAAAAGACAAAATCGATGCAGCTTGGAACAGGGCAAGCAAAATTTTTGAATTAGAATCAGCAGTGATTGAAGCTTTGCAAATTAGTGATGTTGATAGTTCATTTTTTTCAGAGTGTTTAAATGAACTAAGGGTGGTGTGGGAAAATCAAAGTTTTGATGATTTTGATTTTGATATAGAAGAAGTGCTTGATAGGATAGAAAAACTTTCTTCTTTGATTTCAAAATATGGAAGTATAGAAGAAGCCTTAGAAGCTTTAGAGAAGAAAAAAGCAGAATTAGCTCATTATGAAAATTTAAGTTTTGAAAAAAAAGAATTAGAAAAGAAAGTGCAAAATG
This sequence comes from Campylobacter sp. IFREMER_LSEM_CL908, assembly GCF_025771545.1. Classification (NCBI taxonomy): domain Bacteria; kingdom Pseudomonadati; phylum Campylobacterota; class Epsilonproteobacteria; order Campylobacterales; family Campylobacteraceae; genus Campylobacter; species Campylobacter sp. IFREMER_LSEM_CL908. Next base: position 18,657 of record NZ_JAKMQK010000012.1, on the reverse strand, counting down.
CTAAAATACTTTTAGATGAGAAAAGCCAAAAATTAAGCACTTTGCGCAAAAAAAGATTAAAAGAGCTTGAAAAATTACTTAATTTTTATCTTGAAAAACTTTATATGAAAGAGATTAAATTAGAGCTTAAAGATTGTGCTTTGAGTATTTTAGGTAAAGATGAAGTGAATTTAAATATAAATGAAGCTAGTTTGAAAAATTTAAGCTCAGGTGAGATAAATCGTTTAAGACTTTCTTTTATCGCAACTGAATGTAATGTTACTAATAAAGCTAGTGGGATAATATTTTTAGATGAAATTGATGCAAATTTAAGTGGTAAAGAAGCAATGAGTATAGCTGAAGTTTTAAAAGAGCTTGCTAAGTTTTATCAAATTTTTGCAATTTCACACTTACCACAGCTTTCATCAAAAGCAAGCAATCACTTCCTAGTAGAAAAAATAGGAAATGAAAGTAGGGTAAGAAAGATAGAAAAAGAAGAAAGAGTAAAAGAACTTGCTAGAATGGTAAGCGGGGAAAATATTACCCAAGAAGCTTTAGAATTTACTAGAACTTTGCTTTAAAAACAAAAAGTAAATTTCAATATGATATAATTAGTTTTTTAAAATTATTTAAAGAGAGTGTTTTACCATGGAAGAAAAAATTTTAATCATTGATGATAATAAGATGCTAACTAAACTTTTAGCAAAAAAAGTAGAAAATACTTTAGGATTAAAGGTAGATGTTGCTTTTGATATGAATAGTGCAAAAGATTTATTGAAAAATGATTATTTTATGGCTTTTGTAGATCTTTGTTTACCAGATGCTCCTAATGGTGAAGTGGTTGATGTAGTTTTAGAAAAAAATATCCCCGCTATTGTTCTTACAGGAAGTAATGACGGACAAACTCGTAAAAAATTTATGGAAAAAGATATTATTAATTATATTCAAAAAGAAAGCGAAGATTGTATTAATGAAATGTTAAATTCTATTAGAATGCTTCAAAAAAATAATAAAACTAAGATAATTTTAGCAATTGCAAATGTAACTTTACGCGCAGAAATGAAGAAAAACTTAAACAATCAGCTTTTTAATGTTTTAGCAGCAGCTCATGGGGAAGAGGCACTAAGCTATTTAAGCGATCATCCTGATACAAAATTAGTAATTTGTGATGCTACTATGCCGGTAATTAATGGGGAAGATTTACTTGTAGAAATTCGCTCAAAATATTCTAAAATAGAACTTGGTGTGATTATGGTTGGGGATAAAGATGATGCATTAGAAGCAAGAGCTTTTAGAAAAGGTGTGAATGATTATGTGATTAGACCTTTCCAAAAAGAATCACTTAATTGTAGAGTAAATAATTGTTTAGATTATATGCAAAAATGTGTTTTGCTAGATGAGTATAGTTTGGGTAAAGATTTATTAACAGGACTTGATGATTATGCTACTTTTGAAAAAAGATTTTTAGATTATTTAGAAGATATACAAGAAAATGAAGAAATGGCGTTGGCTTTGATTGATATTGATAATCTTGCAACAATTAATTATGAATTAAGTTATGATTGCGGTGATGGAGTGATAAAATATACAGCCGAAAAGATTAAAGATCAAATTCGTGGTATGGATTTAGCTACTAGAATTGAAGATGGTAAATTCTACATTGCTTTAAAAAATATAAGCAATAAAGAGGCTTTAAAAGCTTTTTCAAATATAAGAGTTAATATTTCCAAAGAAAGCGTTTTGATAGCTTTAGACGAGGTTGATTATAGCATCTCTGTGGGGGTTGCTTTTGGTAGTAAAGGAAGCCAAATGCAAGATTTGCTCAATAACGCACAAAAGGCATTAGATTTAGCTAAGGCTAATGGAAAAAATAGGGTAGAGGTATGTTTTTAGATTGTGATTTTAGTGAAAAAATCATAGATACTCATTGTCATCTAGATAGCCAAGCTTATTTTGGATATTTAGATGAGATGTTAACGCATGCATTTGAAAATGGTGTAGATAAAATCATTATACCAGGTGCAGATATAAAAGATCTACCAAGAGCAAGAGAGATAGCACATACTTATGATAATGTGTATTTTTCTTGTGGGGTGCATCCTTATGATATAGATGATTTTGATTTAGAAGTTTTAAAAGAATTTATAGATGATAAAAAATGTATCGCAGTGGGTGAGTGCGGACTTGATTATTATCGTTTAAATACTAATGATGATACTATTAAAACAAGACAAAAAGAAGTTTTTATAGCTCAAATACAACTAGCTATTGAATATAAAAAGCCATTGATTGTGCATGTGCGTGAAGCTAATGAAGACAGCTTTAATATTCTAAAAACATACTCAAAAGAATTACAAGGCGGTGTTTTGCATTGCTTTAATGCAAGTGAGCTTTTACTTCAACTAGCAGATGAAGGATTTTATTTTGGTATAGGCGGGGTTTTAACTTTTAAAAATGCAAAAAAATTAGTGGAAATTTTACCTAAAATTCCAAAAGATAAACTTGTTTTGGAAACAGATGGGCCTTATTTAACTCCAGAACCACATCGTGGTAAAGTAAATGATCCTATTTTAACGCATTTTGTAGCACAAAAAATATCTGATCTTTTAAAATTATCTAAAGTTGAAGTAGTAAAACTTACGAATTTAAATGCTAATCGTTTGTTTTTTCAAGGTTTATAATGAAAAAAAACTTTATATTTTTTATATTAGTATTATTATGTTTAAATGCTAAAGCCTTGCAGGTAACTCCTGAATATTATACTCAGCAAGCTCAAATTCTAAGAAATTTAGACATAGAAGCAAGCTATCTTAGTGATATGTTATTTTTAGAATTTAAAGAATCTTCTTTAAATATGCATTCTAAAACTTTAGTTGATACTATGAGAGAATTTTATAAAATCACTCCAATTATCCGTAAAATTTTAGAAAAAGAAAATATTCCTCAAGAATTTTTATATTTGGCAATTGTAGAATCTGGTTTAAAAATTCATAGTGTTTCTAGAACTAAAGCAGTAGGTGTTTGGCAGTTTATGAAGCCAACAGCACAAACTTTAGGTTTAAGGATAGATCCTTATGTAGATGAAAGAAGAGATTTAGTCAAATCAACTTATGCAGCCATTGCTTATTTAAAGCAATTAAAAGAGCAGTTTGGAAAATGGTATTTAGCAATTTTAGCTTATAATTGTGGTGATGGTAAATTACGCCAAGCCATAAAAAAAGCAAAAAGTGATGATTTAAGAATCTTGCTTGATCCTGATAAAAAATATTTACCATTAGAAACTAGAATTTTTATTAGAAAAATTCTTACTATGGCATTTTTGGCTAATAATAATGATTTTTTGATTTCACAAGATAGTGCTTTGCTTAATTATGCTCTATCGAGTGAAGTTAAAAAAATACCTGTTCCGCCAAGTGTTTCTTTAAGAGAGCTTGCTAAAGTAGCTAAGATGTCTTATAATGAATTTAAGCGTTATAATCCACATTTTAATTATGACTTTACTCCGCCTGATAAAAAAGATTATTATATGTATATTCCTTTAAGTAAAAGTGTGGCTGTGGAAAATGCATTAGAGAATGTAAAGCTAGCTAAAGTGGATACAACTATTCCGCATACAAAAATTTATATAGTAAAAAAGGGTGATAGTCTTTATACTATTGCAAAAAAACATAAAATTAGTGTTGAAAGCATTAAAGAATATAATAAAATCAAAGGAAACTTGATTAATATTAATCAAAAACTTGTGTTAAAAATTAAGGAGAATAACAATGCAAAAATCAAAACTACTCAAAAATTACCAAAAAACTCTCATACAAAAGTCGTTAGTCGTTAGTTGTGTAGGGGTTTTATTTAGTGCTTGTAGTATGGTGCCTATTAGCACACCTACTGTGTATTATCCAGAAAGAGATTTTAAAAGTATAAAGCATAATAATACAGGCTTAAAAGGCACTATGAAACCTTATACTATTAATGGTAAAACATATTATCCAACCGTAGTAGAAGTAGGTGAGACTGCTGATGGTATAGCTAGTTGGTATGGACCGGGCTTTCATGGTAAAAAAACTTCCAATGGTGAAACTTATGATCAACATGCTTATACAGCAGCTCATAAAACTTTACCTATGAATACTATAGTAAAGGTAACTAATTTAAAAAATCATCGTCAAACTACCGTAAGAATAAATGATAGAGGACCTTTTGTAGCAGGTAGGATTATAGATTTATCTAATATGGCCGCAAGAGATATTGATATGATTCAAGCAGGAACGGCTCCTGTAAGACTTGAAGTAATTGGTTTTGGAACAAGTGCAAATTCAGGTTCAGTGCATACTAATTCTAATTTAGGTAGCAGCGGGGAGATTGCTGATAGTGGCCATATTTTCCAAGGTGGAGCTTTTATGGTGCAAATTGGGGCATTTAGAAATAAAAGTGGCGCAGAGTTAATAGCAAGTAGATATAAAAATTATAATTCTTATACTTCAACAATACAAACAAGTGCTAAAGATGGTTTACATAGAGTATTTTTAAAAGGCTTTAGAAGCGAGCAAGAAGCAAGGGATTTTGTTGATGGTGGTTCTTTTCCCGGTGCGTTTATAGTAAGAGAGTAAAATTATGATAGAGCTTATTTTTTTAGATGTAGATGGTTGTCTAACAGATGGTAAAATCATCTACACACAAAATTATGGTGAAATTAAAGAGTTTAATGTAAAAGATGGCGCAGCAATTGAGGCTTGGCAAAAGCTTGGCAAAAAAGTTGCTATTATTACAGGCAGGACTAGCGAGTGTGTGTATTTTAGAGCTAGAGATTTAAAAATTGATCTAGTATATCAAGGTATTAGTGATAAATTAACTTGTGCTAAAGAAATTTTAGAAAAATTAAATTTAGACTTTTCTCAATGTGCTGCTATTGGGGATTATTATAATGATATGAGTTTACTTGAAGCAGTTGCTTATAGTTTTAAACCAAAAGATGCACATAAGGCTTTAAAAACTGATAAAGTTTTAAATAGAAAAGGTGGTAATGGGGCGGTAAGTGAGATGATAGAAATTTTAATTGAACATAATAACATGCAAGCTCAATGGGATAAACTTTGGCGATAAAAATTTTTGCTATATTAATGAGTTTATTTGCCTTTGTTATGGTGATTTTAAGTACTCAAGATCCTTATTTGTTTGCAATAAAACCGCAAAAGGTAGATGTGGCAAATATGCAAGCTTTTGATGTGCTTGATTATGAGCTTAATACATCTGTTACAAAAGCTAGTTATCAAGCAAGTCGTTGGATAAAATACCAAGATAAAGATATTTTTGATGATTTTAAAGTGCAAGCACTTGATTATAATTTAAGTTCGGATTTATTAGTAAGAAATGATGAAAAATCCATTTTAGAAGGTAATGTAAGTTATTTTGATCAAAATCAAACTTCTATTTTTACTCAAAAAGCAATTTATGATATGAAAAATAAAATTTTATTTTCCAATGAAAAATTTAAGGCATATATAGGGTTGAATGAGGTTTTTGGGGATAATTTTTTATATGATGTAAATCAAAAAGAATTAAAAATTCAAGGAATAAAAGCATGGTTTTTAGAGCAATAATTTTTTTGTGTTTGTTAAATTTATTTGCATTTAGTGCTCAAAAAATAGAAGTTTATGCTAAAGATTTTTATTTGGATGAGAAAAATGAAACGAGCATATTAACCGGTGATGTGGAAGTAAAAAAAGGTAAAGATATTTTAAATTCGCAAAAATTAGTCATTTATATGAAAAATAAACAACCCATTAAGTATATAGCTACTAAAGATGCTAAATTTAAAATTATGATGAAAGATAAGATTTATCATGGAAGTGGTGATGAGTTTGTTTATAATGTAGCTAAAGATACATATGAAATTAATGGTAATGCAAAAATTATAGAAGTGCAGTCAAAAAAAGAGCTTATAGGTGATAAAATCATAGTAGATAGAAAAAATATGACTTATAGAGTAGTTAGTAATGATAAAAAACCTGCTAAATTTGTATTTGAAGTAAAAGAATGATATTAAATGCTAAATTTTTAACTTCTGCTTCTAAAATAAATGAAGCTCCACAGCCTATATATACCGAAATTGCATTTTTAGGCCGCTCTAATGTAGGAAAAAGTTCTTTGATTAATACTCTTTGTAAGAATAAAAATTTAGCAAAAAGTTCTTCAACTCCGGGCAAAACCCAACTCATTAATTTTTTTGAAGTTGATTGTAAAAAAGATGAAGATAAATTTAAATTGATGTTTATTGATTTACCTGGTTTTGGCTATGCTAAAGTGAGCAAAAAAACTAAGGCTATTTGGAATAAAAATTTAGATGAGTTTTTAAAAGAGCGTAGTTCTATCAAGCTTTTTATTCATCTAATAGATTCAAGACATGAAAATTTAGATATTGATGCAAATTTAGATTTGTATTTAGATTCTTTTATTAGAGCTGATCAAAAAAAAATAATAGTTTATACAAAAGCAGATAAGCTCAATCAAAGTCAAAAAGCAAAAATTTTAAATGTAAATAAAAATGCCATTTTAGTTTCAAATTTGAAAAAAAGTGGTATTGATAAATTAGAACAAAAAATTATTTTAGAGAGCTTAGGTTTTAATGAGGAGTAGAAATTTAGTAAAAAATAGATTTGATTTTTCTTATTTATTTTTTTATTTATCTTTGATTTTTTATCAAGTGCTAAGCTCTGTTTATTATTGGATGCCTCCTTTGTTTGGCGTGTTTTTTTGTTATATGATAGTGCTTTTAAAAGAAAAAGAAAGAACTCTTAATAAGCTTGATTTTAGATGGTATTTTTCTTTGTTTTATCTTTTATTAATTGATATTATCCATGGATTTTATCTTTTTAGTTCTTGGATAGCTTTTTTTGTTTTTTATCATCTTTTTGTTGATTGGTTTAAAAGTAAATTAAAACTAGGCCATTATTTGCTCGTTATATTTACCTTTTGTGCTTATATTTTTATCTATCTTTTTGATGTATTTTTGGCGTATTTAGATAATAGTCAAATTTTAAAATTTGGTATTGAATATCTATGGTTTTTTGTCGTTGAAGCTTTGATTTCTTTTGTTATTTTTAAAGGGAAAATCTAATATGCGTATGCGTTTGGTGATGGGTTTTATAGCTTGTTTTTTTATACTTTTACTTGCTAGAGTGTATTATATAAGCATTAAATCTAATGTTTATTATGAAGAAATAGCTAAACAAAATGCCATTAAAACGCAATTTCTAGCACCTGTAAGAGGGCAAATTTTAGATGTTAAAGGTAGGCCCTTAGCAGTAAATAAATTAGGTTTTTCAATCTCTATAAAGCCATATTTGTATATAAAAAAGAAAAACAGAAATCTTTTAGAGCAGGAATTGCAAGTTATAGTAGATGCTTTTCCTGATTTAAACATAACTAAATTAAAACGAAATTATATAAAAGCAGATTCTTATTATAATCAAGATTATATAGAAGTAGTTCCATTTATAGAATATGATGCTATGATTAAGCATTTTACTAAGCTTAATTTGCGTGAAAATATGCAAGTTAAATCTACTACTCAAAGATTTTATCCTTATGATGCTTTAGCTAGCCATGTTATAGGTTATGTTGGAAAAGCAAATTTAAACGATATGAATGAAAATGAAATTGCAAGATTAACTAGCTATGTAGGGCGTAGCGGTATAGAGCGTTCTTATAATGAAATTTTGCAAGGTCAAAAGGGTGAAAAGGTTAGCAAAGTAAATGCGTTAAATAAAGAAATAGAAGAACTTTCTTATAAAAAACCTACTTCAAGTAATATCACTTTAAGCATTGATCTTGATTTGCAAGAATACTTGGCTAGTATTTTTGAAAATTTAGCAGGCGCTGCTATAGTAATGGATGTAAAAAGTGGAGCTATTTTAGCAGCGGGTAGTTTTCCTGAATATAATCTCAATCCTTTTGTTACCGGTATTAGTCAAGAAGAATGGGATAAACTTTCTAATGATTTAAACCATCCTTTTACTAATAAACTCATTAATGGTCTTTATCCTCCAGGCTCAGTTATAAAAATGGGAACAGCTTTAGCATTTTTAGATAGTGGAAAAGTGAATGAAAATCATAAATATTTGTGTGATTCTAACTTTGAACTTGGTGGTAGAAAATTTAGATGTTGGAAGGCTATAGGTCATGGTTATGTAGATATGACAGATGCTATTAGAGAAAGCTGTGATGTATATTTTTATAAAGGAGCTTTGGAGGTTGGCATTGACATCATTAGTTCTGTTTTTGAAAGAATAGGTTTTGGTGCAAAAACAGGAGTAGATTTACCTAATGAATTTATAGGAACAGTTCCTAATAGAATTTGGAAAAAAGAAAAATACAGTCAACCTTGGTATCAAGGTGAAACTTTAAATACAAGCATAGGTCAAGGTGATTTTCTTGCTACTCCTATGCAAGTGGCTAAATTTACAGCTATGATTGCTACGGCTAAAAATATCACACCGCATTTTTTACATAGCATTGATGATAATGTTACTAAGGTAAATTTTGACAATAATGAAAGTGTTTTTACGACTTTTGAATTATCAAAACTTCCACTTTTAAGGCGTGCGATGTATGAGGTGGCCAATGTTGATGGTGGAACTACAGCAAGATTTTTAAGAAATTCTCCTATTACTATAGCAGCCAAGACAGGAACAGCTCAAGTAGTTGGAATTTCTCAAAGTGAAAAAAAGCGTATTAAAGAAGAGGATTTAGAGTATTTTTTAAGATCTCATGCTTGGATTACTTCTTATGCGCCTTATGAAAAACCTCAATATGTAGTAGTAGTTTTAATCGAACATGGAAAAAGTGGTAGTAGCGCAGGCGGACCTGTACTTGCTAAAATTTATCAAAAACTTATAGATTTGGGTTATATTGATAAAAAATATATTAAGAAAAAAGCTAAATGATTAGCATTCCATCGCCATAAGAATAAAAACGATATTTGTTTTTTATAGCTTCATGGTAAAGTTCTAAAGTTTTTTCTCTGCCTATAAAAGAAGCCACAAGCATAATAAGAGTTGATTTTGGTAAGTGAAAATTAGTGAGTAAAAAATCAAGTCTTTGTGGGGTATTTTGTGGGTGTAAAAACAAATCACAAAAACCTTCTTTTAATTTTTTTCTATGATAATACTCTATACAACGAGTAACTGTGGTGCCTACACCAAGTATTTTTTTAGAAGAATTAATCAAAGCACAAGTTTCATCATCAACATAGAAAAATTCTGAATGCATTTTATGCTCGCGTATATCTTCGCATTCTACACCTTTAAAAGTTCCCGCACCAACATGAAGTGTGATAGTATGGATATTATGATTTTTTTTAAGTTCTTTTATCATTGCTTCGTCAAAGTGCAAGCTTGCAGTGGGTGCAGCAACCGCACCTTGATTTTTGGCAAAAATGCTTTGATAGTTAATGTTATCTTGTGCTTCATCTGCTCTTTTAATATATGGTGGTAAAGGTATATGGCCTATTTTTTCTAAAATTTCAAAAACTTCATGATGATTGAATTTTTTTTCATCATTAAAAAACTCTACTTCTCTTGTGCCATCATCGTGTAATTTTTTGATTTTAGCTTTTAAAGAATTTTCAAAATATAAAATTCGTCCTTCTTTAACCTTGCCACGAATTTGAACCAAAAAATCATTATTTTTTAAAGGGTGATTAATGAAAAGTTCTATTTTGCTACCACTTTCTTTAAATCCATAAATTCTTGCTTTTATTACTTTAGTGTCATTAAAGATGATTTCACAAGGTGGTAAAATTTTAGCTAAGTCCTTAAAATGTAAATGTAAAATTTGATCTTTACATCTTTCATAAACTAAAAGTTTAGCATTCTCCTTGGGTAAGATAGGAAAATTTGCTATAAGTTCATTAGGTAAATCATAATCATAACTAGAAAGCAAAAGATCTTTATCAATCGTTTTCATCATTTTCTTTTTGACTAGGATTAACTTTTTTGGCTATATAAATAGAAATTCCATAAAGCCCGCACAAAGGAACGGCCATTAAAAATTGTGAGATTATATCAGGTGGTGTCATCATAGCTGAAAAAACAAAAATTACTAAAACTGAAACCCTAAAGTGTTTTTTTAAAAATGCATCATCAATAAGTCCAAGTTTGGCAAAGAAAAAGGTTATCACAGGCATTTCAAACGCTAAGCCAAAGGCAACTACAAGTTTAGTAAAAAATCCCACATACAAGCCTATGCTGATTAAAGGTTTAAAATCTTGAGTTTGCACCCCAAAATCAATTAAAAATTTAAAAGCCAAAGGTATGACTATATAATAACAAAACAAAGCTCCAAGCGCAAACATAATGCTAGCAAAGCTTACAAAAGGCACTACTAGTCTTTTTTCATTATCATAAAGTCCTGGTGCTACGAATTTCCAAAACTGCCAAAAAATAACCGGTAAAGAAATCAAAAAAGCTGTAAAAAATGAAACTTTCATTGCAGTAAATAAAGGCTCTTGTAATTCAACGAAAGTCATTTGTTTTGAAATTTCAGGTAAGGCTGCTTCAACGGGTGCTTTTAGTATATCTATAATATAACTATTAAAACTAAAGCATACAAAAAACATTACAACAACACAAGCTACGCTTATAAATAATCTTTTTCTAAGTTCTACTAAATGTGGTTTTAATTCTTCAAACATTCTTAGCTTTCCATTTTTTGAGTATTTTTTTCATCTTTTTGAGTTTTTTCTTCTACACGCGAAAGTTCTTGTATATCTTTTTCTAAATCATTAATTTCACTTTTTAACTCTTTGGTATTATTTAAAATATCTTCTTTGAGTTGATCAAATTCTTCAAAACTCAGTTTTTTTCTGATATTTTCGTTAGTTTGTGAAAATTCATCTTTGTATTTTTGTGCTTCATCTTTTAACTCTGCTATTTTTAATTCTTTATTGATACTTGCTTTTGCTTCATCAATATTACTTTTAATGGCTTTTAAAATTTTTGCAATTTCAACTATAGTTGAAGGTAGTTTTTCAGGCCCAAGAACTAAAATAGCTATAACTAAAATAACTAAAATTTCTCCAAAACTCATTATTTTATCTTCTTTCGCTTAAATATATAGTTTGCATTTTACATAAAAATACTTAAAAATACTATTACTTTTATAATATTAATATATAAAGATATATTGATATATTAATATATTTTTGTTATGCTTATTTTAAAATGAAATGGAGTAAAAGATTATGGAAAAGTTATTTTTTATTTTTAAAGATTTTTTGATTTTATTTGTTGAAATTTCTATTTTATTTATATTAGTTAGCATGCTTATTGCTTATCTTAATGAGCGTTATGCTAAATTTTTCAATGAACATTTAAAGAAAGATTCTTTTGTAAGTTATATAAAGGCTATTCTTTTGGGTAGTTTAACTCCCTTTTGTTCATGTTCAAGCATACCGCTTTTAAATGCATTTTTAAAAGCTAAAGTACCACTTGGAGTATGTATAGCTTATTTGATAACTTCGCCTTTAATTAATCCTATTATAGTAGTGATGTTTGTAGTAAGTTTTGGCTTAAAAATCTCTTTATTTTATGTGGGATTTTTATTTAGCGTGATTTTATTTATTGCTTTTTGTGTTTCAAAAATAAACACTCAAAGATTTTTTAATGAAGACTTTTTAAAAAATGATTTAGAGCAAACTTCAAAGTGTTGTTCTAATGATACTTCTAAAAGTTTATGCTGTGAAAAACCTAGTTCTATTTTTGTTAAAAATTCTAAAATTAGCAGTAAAATTTTAAAATTTAAGACTAAAACAAAAGAAAATAAAATCAAAATATTATTTATGCAAAGCTTTAATGAATATAAAAAAATTCTGCCATATATTATTATTAGTATGGGCATTGGGGCTTTTATACACGGCTTTTTTCCGCAAGATTTTTTTCAAAATTATATGAAAGATTATGGGGTATTGGGTGTATTTATAGCAGCATTTATAGGGGTTTTGCTTTATATGAATTGCACTGCTATGATTCCTGTAGCACTAGCTTTAACTACCAGTGGAATTCCGCTTGGTATAATGATGAGTTTTTTAATAGCAGGAGCAGGGTGTTCTTTACCTGAACTTATTTTACTTAAAAGAATTTTTAAAACAAGCTTTTTGTTTTTATTTGCAGGTATGATTGTTTTTATTGCAATTAGTTTTGGACTTTTAATGTTTTTTATATAAGGAATTTTATGCAAGAATTTTTAAAAATAACAAGTGCAATTAACGATGAAAGCAGGATTTTAATCCTAGCCTTTTTACAAAAATACGGAAAACTTTGCGTGTGTGATTTGCAAAGCTCTTTAAATATGAGTCAATCAAGGCTTTCAAGACATTTAAAAATTTTAAAAGAAGCTAATTTTTTAGAAGTAGATAGACAGGGTGTTTGGGCGTATTATGGAGTCAAAAAAAATTTAAATAATTTTTGCAGCGATATATTAAAAAATATCAACGAGCTTTCTATAAAGCTTCCTGAGCTTAAAAAGTTTTCTTGTGAATGCAAAGTTTAAGTGCTAATATACAAGGCTAGTTCATCGCTTAAAAGATAATTAGTATTATAAAAAAATCCATTTTTATATACTAATTTCCCTTTTTTGCTAAGAAACATTGCCTTTTCTTTTTCTAAAGGTTCTAGCTTTGTTTCATCCACTCCTATAATGCTTCTAAGTCCTAGAAAAATATGCTCTAAACACAAATCTTTTGAATTTAAATTTTCAACCTCTCTAAAACAAGGATTTGCTATATAATCTTTTAAACTTTTTTTAGTATAAAATCTTTGATTTTTTGAAAATCCTACTGCACTTAATCCACATCCTATATAGTCTTTTCCTTGCCAATAAGCAAAATTATGTTTGCAAATTTGTCCAAAATTACTGATTTCATATTGTTTATAACCAAGATTTTCAATTGCTTTGATAAAATGTTTTGCAAGACGTGGAGCGTTTTTTTTAAAATGAAATTTTTTAGCAAATCTTGTCTTTTCTTCTATAGTTAAATTATAAGCACTCACATGGCTAATATCAATTAAAGCGAGTTTAGAAATTTCATAATCAAGCATTTTACTATCATCGAGTTTTGTATCATAAATTAAGTCTAAATTTATATTATTAAATCCTGCTTTTTTTGCATTTTCTATACTTGTAAAAATGCTTTTTTGATCATGAATACGCCCAAGGAATTGTAATTTTTTTTCATGAAAACTTTGCACCCCAAAAGAAATGCGGTTAAAACCTAAATTTTTTATCTCTTTAAGCCAAGAAAAATTGCTTGAGTTAGGATTTGCTTCTATGCTTATTTCATTATTTTTTTGTAAATAACTTTGTATAAAAATAAATATTTTTTCATAAAAACTAGCATCCATTAAACTAGGCGTTCCACCGCCTATAAAAACAGTCTTTATGGAATTTTTATCAAGCATAAAAAAATCTAATTGATATTTTATATCTTGCATTAATGCGTTTAGATAATCTTTTTCAAAATCTTTTTTTTTAAGTGAAGTAAAAGAACAATAAAAACATTTACTTTCGCAAAATGGTATATGTATATATAAATGCATAAAACTTCTTTAAAATGTGATTATAAATTCGTATTTTTTTGTTAGAATTATATTATTAAAAAGTCAAGGATAAGAAAATCATGGAAAAAGAAAAAAAATATAGGCCAAATGTAGCCGCAATAGTGCTATCATCAGCTTATCCTTTTGAATGTAAAATTTTACTCGCTAAACGCAATGATATGGAAAATATATGGCAGTTTCCTCAAGGTGGAATAGATGAGGGAGAGGATGCTAAAAGTGCGTTATTTAGAGAATTAAAAGAAGAAATAGGTACAGATGAGATTGAAATTTTAGCCGAACATCCTGAATGGATTAGTTATGATTTTCCACCTAAGGTTGCACAAAAAATGTATCCTTATGATGGTCAAAATCAAAAATATTTTTTAGTTAGATTAAAAAACAAAGCTATTGTTAATCTAAATACTAAAAATCCTGAATTTGATGCTTATAAATTTGCTTCATTAGAAGATGTGTATGATATGATTAATCATTTTAAAAAGCCTATATATATTAGAGTTTTAAAATATTTTAAAGAAAGGGGGTATATTTAATGCTGGTCGTACAAAAATATGGGGGAACGAGTGTAGGAACGCTTGAGCGTATTGATGAAGTTGCTAAAAGAGTGGCAAAAAGTAAAAAAACTTGCGATAAGTTAGTTGTAGTAGTTTCTGCAATGAGTGGAGTTACTAATGAGCTTATTGATTTTGCACATCATTTTAGTAAAAATCCTTCAGGTCGTGAGATGGATATGCTTTTAAGTAGTGGTGAGCGTGTAACTTCATCTTTACTTGCTATTGCATTAAATGAAATGGGTTTAAAAGCTACTGCATTTTCCGGACGCAATGCAGGGATTATTACAGATGATGTTTATACTAAAGCAAGAATTGAGCACATTGATACTACAAATATTAATACAGCTTTAGATGAGGGGTATATTGTAGTAGTTGCTGGCTTTCAAGGTATCGACAAAATGGGTAATGTTACTACTTTGGGTCGTGGCGGAAGTGACTTAAGTGCAGTTGCATTAGCAGGAGCTTTAAATGCTGATTTGTGTGAAATTTATACTGATGTAGATGGGGTATATACTACCGATCCTAGAATTGAACCAAAGGCTAAAAAGCTAGATAAAATTTCTTATGAAGAAATGCTAGAGCTTGCAAGTTTGGGAGCTAAAGTTTTACAAAATCGCTCTGTAGAGCTTGCTAAAAAATTAAATGTAAAATTAGTTACTAGAAGTAGCTTTAATGAAAATGAAGGGACGATCATTACTAAGGAGGAAAATATGGAACAAGCTTTGGTTAGTGGTATAGCACTAGATAAAAACCAAGCAAGGGTTACTTTAAGAAATATTGATGATAAGCCAGGAATTGCTGCTGAAATTTTTGGAACTTTGGCAAATGAAAATATCAATGTAGATATGATTATCCAAAATGTAGGTGTAGATGGAGCTACAAATTTGGGCTTTACTGTGCCTGAAAACGAGCTTGATTTAGCAACTAATGCTATGAAAAAAGTTTTAGGTGCTAATGCTAATATAGAAACAGATAGTGCAGTGGTAAAAGTTTCAGTTGTGGGTGTGGGTATGAAATCACATTCTGGAGTAGCTTCAGCAGCTTTTAAAGCATTGGCAAATGAAAATATTAACATACAAATGATTTCTACAAGCGAAATTAAAATTTCAGTTATCGTGCATGAAAAATACGGCGAATTAGCTGTAAGAGTATTGCATGAAGTTTATAAACTAGATGTATAAATGAGTAATAGTTTTTTAAAATTTACCCTAGAGCAAATCCGAGAAAATGGCACTTATACAAGTTGGTTAGAAGAAAGGCGTCTTGAATGGTCGCCTTTGATAGCTTCTAAATTAGCTTTGCTTTTACAAGGTTATACTTTTATTGTGATTACTGATGAGCAAAGAGCTTGGTTTGAAGAGTATTTTTTAAGCCAAATCAATGCTAACACCACAAGACCTTTAGTGCCTTTTGTGTCTTTAAAAGGAATTTATAATAAGGCTTGCAATACCCAAGAAGATATAGATTTGCTAAATGATCTTTTAAGTATTTCTTTTCCCAATGGTTATGCTTTTTTTTATATAGGAACTAATACAGGATTTAAATTTAAAATCGCTAATTCTAAAGCAGAAAGTATGCTTTGGCTTTTTGATGAGCAATTGCAAAATAGCTTTTATCTTTCCTCGCGCGATAAGGAATTAGACTATAAACTTATTTCTTTATACAAAGTATTTGAGCAAAGCTTAGAGGCTGTACTTTTTTCTAAGGTAGAAATTTGAATCTAAGAAATAAAATCATTATCCATAATGATTTTGAGTTTATGCAAGAAAAACTCACAGAAGAATATGGAGCAAAAAATCTTAGATTTTTCATACCTAAAAACCCTGATTTAGAATTAAGATTAAATGACTTAACTTATGACAAAAACGCTCAAGCAACGGCAAGGGCTATTATGAAAGAAAGTTATATGGCTGAAGCACAAGCTAAAATTATTGTTATACTAGCTAAGTCTTTTCGTGAAGAAGCACAAAATTTTTTATTAAAGCTTTTTGAAGAGCCACCAAAAAATGTATATTTTATTATCGTAGCTCCTTCAAAAAATGTTTTTTTACCTACTATACTTTCAAGATTTATCATAGAAAAGCATAAAATTCAAAAAGAAAAGATGTCTTTAAATTTAGATCTTAAAAAAATGGATCTAGCTCAAATTGCTTCATTATTAAAACAATATGAAAATATAGACAAGCATGAATGTTTAGATTTAATTAGTGTTTTAAGCTATGAGTGTTTTAAACAAGATATAAAATTAAACGATGAAGAAATTGAATTTTTTTATAAAGCTTATGAGCTAGCTAAATTAAATGCAAAGCCAACTATTTTACTAAGCACCATAGCTTTAATTTTACACGAGAGAAAAAATGAAAATCATTAAAATCAATCCTAACACAGACTTTGAGAAAATTTCTAAATATATAAAGCCACATAAAGCAGGTGAGAAAATTATGAGTGAAAAAACTCAAATTCATTTTTTTCTTATCAAAGAACTAAGAGCACCTGCTGCAAATATACTTAAACAAGACGCACTAAGGGTTGGAGCTGAACTTGTAACACATAAAGAAGTTATACTAGGTAAAGAACATACTAATGCCTTACTTATGGTAACACAAGATCAAGCTAAAAAGCTTATAGAAAAAGAAAAACTACAAGATTTTAAGCTTAAAAATTTAGCACTATTTTTAAAGTCTAATTTCGCTAAACCAAAATATGCAAAAATTATGGGTGTGATTAATATTAATGAAGATAGTTTTAACGCTCAAAGTAGGGTTAAAGAAAATGAAGTTTTAGAAAAAATCGAACTCATGATTTCTCAAGGGGCTGATTATATAGATATAGGCGGGGTTTCTTCAAGACCTGGTAGTGTGTATTGTGGGAAAGAAGAAGAGTTTAAACGCTTAAAAAATACCCTAGATTTAATCTATAAAGAAAAACTTTATGAAAAATGTATTTTTAGTTTAGATAGTTTTGATGAGTATTGTTTAGAATATGCTTTAAATAAAGGCTTTAAGCTTATTAATGATATCACCGGTTTTAAAAATGAAAATTTAGCCAAACTAGCTTTAAAATACAAAGCCACTTATACACTCATGCATATACAAAATACCCCACAAAATATGCAAGATAACCCACATTATGAAGATGTGTTAGCCGAGCTTGATGATTTTTTTACACAAAAGCTAGAAAGACTAAGTGAGCTTGGTTTAGAAGATGTGATTTTAGATGTTGGTATTGGTTTTGGTAAAAGCCCTTGGCATAATATGATGTTAATCAAACATTTAGAGCATTTTTTACGCTTTGAAAAAGAACTTTTAATCGGAGCTAGTAGGAAAAGTATGATAAATGCTTATTTTAATTCAAGTGTTGAACAAAGACTAGCGGGTACGCTTTATTTGCATTTAGAGGCTTTTAAAAATGGTGCAAGCATTATAAGAGCACATGATGTGTATGAACATAAACAAATGTTTGAACTTACAAAAGCTATGGATGAACTTTCTTTGGAGTAGTGATGACTTATCAAGAGTATTTAGAAAAGGTAAAATTAGCAAAAGAATGGATGAGGGCTTATTATGAAGATGATGAGCCTTTAGCAAGCGATGAAGAATATGATAAACTTATAAGAGAGTTAAAAGCATTTGAAACACTTCATCAAGAAAAGATTTCTAAAGATTCTCCTACGCAAAATATCGCTCCTATTATACAAAGTGAATTTCACAAACTTGCACATAGTGCAAAAATGTGGTCTATGGAAGATGTTTTTGATGAAGCTGAGCTTAGAGCTTGGGCAAAAAGAGCTAAATGTGAGTTTGATTTTTTCATAGAACCTAAATTTGATGGAGCGAGTTTAAATCTTACTTATGAAAATGGTATTTTAATCAGCGGTGCTACAAGGGGCGATGGAGAAGTGGGTGAGGATATTACTTTAAATGTAAAAGAAATATCAAACATACCTCAAAAAATTCCTTATAAAGACAAGATAGAAATTCGTGGCGAAGTAGTAATTTTAAAAGAAGATTTTGAAAAAATCAACGAAAAAAGAGCTAAAGATGGCTTAAGTTTATTTGCAAACCCACGCAACGCAGCAAGTGGTTCACTAAGACAGCTTGATACAAGCATTACAAAAGAAAGAAATTTAAAATTTTATCCTTGGGGAGTGGGGGAGAATTCTTTAGAATTTAGCAAGCACTCTGAAGTGATGGAATTTATAAGAAGTCTTGGTTTTTTAAAAGATGATTTTGTTTTTTGTGTTAAGACTTTAGATGAGGTTTTGGAAAAATACCACGAGCTTTTAGAAAAAAGAGATCAAAAGCCTATGATGATGGATGGTATGGTTGTAAGGGTAGATGATTTAGCTCATTGTAAGCTTTTGGGTTATACAGTGAAATTTCCAAAATTTATGGCTGCGTTTAAATTTCCTGCTTTGGAAAAAACTACAACATTGCTTGGGGTTAATTTACAAGTTGGAAGAAGTGGGGTAATTACCCCTGTGGCGGTTTTAGAGCCTGTAAATTTAGATGGGG